>DATERQ010000045.1:0-9106 GCA_035271345.1 bacterium
AAGGCCGAAGCCAGAGCCGTGGCCATGGTAATGCCAGCAGAAGGCCCGTCCTTTGGAATCGCGCCTTGGGGTACATGGATATGGACATCTTGGTTTTCATTGAAATCCGAGGCAATACCCAATTCAGGCGCCCGGGAGCGAACATATGTGCTGCCGGCCTGGGCTGATTCCCGCATAACATCCCCTAGCTGCCCTGTAAGGGTCAAGCGCCCTTTACCGCTCATTATGCTGACTTCAATGTTAAGAACATCGCCGCCAGCTTCAGTCCAGGCCAAGCCGGTGGCAACGCCTACTTCATCTTTCTGTTGGGCCTGACCAAACCGGAATCGAGGCGACCCCAAATACATCCTCAAATTACGCGCGGTGATATGTATCTTATCTTTGCCGCCTTGTACAATCTGTCGAGCACCCTTGCGGCATAAGGCTGCCAAGGTGCGTTCTAGATTTCGTACCCCGGCTTCGCGGGTGTACCCCCGGATAATTCCCCTAATGGTATTGTCCGACAGTGTTAGCTGCTTCGGGGTAAGGCCATGAGCCCGAAGTTGTTTCGGCCCTAGAAAAGAACGCCCAATATGAAGCTTTTCTTCTTCCGTATAGCCGGGTAGTCTAATCACTTCCATCCGGTCCAACAAAGCTCGAGGAATATTATGAGTGGTATTGGCAGTGGTAATAAACATTGTTTTGGAAAGATCAAATGGCAACTCAATATAATGATCGCTAAAAGTATGGTTCTGCTCCGGATCTAATACCTCTAGCAACGCTGCCGCTGGATCGCCACGAAAATCCATACTCATTTTATCAATTTCATCGAGGAGAAATACCGGGTTGTTTGAATCAGCCTGACGTAGCCCTTGCAGAATTCTCCCTGGTAAGGAACCAACATATGTCCGGCGATGACCACGAATTTCAGCTTCGTCCCGAACCCCGCCCAAAGAAATACGGACAAAACAACGTCCAATGGCTTTAGCTACTGATTTAGCCAACGATGTCTTACCCACTCCCGGTGGGCCGACTAAACACAAAATAGGGCTTTTTAGATTACTAGACAGTTTCCTTACAGCCAAATATTCTAAAATCCGCTCCTTGACTTTTTTCAGGCCATAATGATCCTGGTTCAAGATTTGTTCGGCCCGGTCCAAATCCAATCGATCTGGAGTGCTTTTTTCCCACGGCAAAGCCAACAACCATTCCAAATAGGTACGCGCCACCACCGCTTCAGCCGCAGCCGCTGGCATCTTACCCAGCCGCTTAGCCTCACGCTCTGCTTTCTTTCGCACCGCGGTCGGTAATTTGGCTTCAGCAATGAGGCGCTCAAATTCGCGCGCCTCATTAACCCCTTCCCCATGTTCGCCTAATTCAGCCTGGATCGCCTTCAGTTGTTCTCGCAAATAATACTCGCGCTGGGACTTTTCCATCTGTTTACGAACCCTGGCACCAATCTTGCGTTCCAGCCCTAATATTTCCAGCTCACGGCTAAGAAGGGAGTATAGAATCTCCAGCCGATCAGCAATTCGAACTGCTTCTAGCAATTTCTGTTTGTCCTCTTGTTTAAGATTAAGATGGGCTCCAATCACATCAGCCAAACGCCCCGGTTCTCCCACGGTAACAATAGATACTACCTTTTCAGCCGGGATCTTTTTTGAAAGTTTTACATATTCTTCGAACAACAAAATTACCCCACGCATAAGGGCTTCGATATTAACGCTCTGTTCGATATCTGCTTCTTCATACTCTTCACAGTCCGCCAAATAGAAGGGGTCTGTTTGCTCAATGGACATAATACGTCCTCGAGCAAGCCCCTCCACTAATACTCTCATGGTACCGCCAGGGGCTTTGAGTAGCTGTTTTATCTCAGCCACGGTACCCACCTGGTAAATTTCACCCGCCTTGGGTTCATCAACCCGTGGATCCTTTTGCGTAACCAGCAATAGCTGCTTGTCTTGTATCATCGCTTTTTCCATTGCCGCAATGGATTTAGGCCTGCCCACGTCAAGATGGATCACCATGGAAGGAAAAACTTGTATACCCCGTAGTGGCAGAAGCGGTAGGGCACGTTTAGACGCTTTCACGGTGCTTATCACACCCTCCGGGTTTTATCTTTGTCCATCTATATTGTATCACAAAGACTAGTAACAAAGTGTCAACCCTGACCCAAAACTACCGGTGCAAGGTTGCCTGTACCGGCCTGGAACCGTTCACCTTCCACCAGCACCCGGTCAAGTACTTCCTTTAGGTTTTCCACTGGAACTACTTCCACTCCAGCATACTGTGCCAAAATTTCCTGCCAATTGGCTGCCGGGATTATCACCTTGTTCGCTCCGGCTGCCAAAGCAGCTTCTATTTTAGCTGTAATACCGCCTACAGGTTTGATCTGTCCACGAATGGACACTTCACCGGTAATGGCAGCATTGTTGTCCACCGGCACACCCGTTAGTGCCGAATAAATAGCCACTGCCATGCTAGCGCCGGCTGAAGGTCCATCTACCGGCATACCGCCGGGAAAATTAACATGAATATCAAAATCTGACGGATTGAACTGTAAGTAATGGCGTAAAATTGTCAAAACATTGGATACTGACTCCTTGGCTGTACTCCGGCGCCGAACCACATGGCCCAAACGTCCCATCTCTTCTTCCTCAATTAGTCCGGTAACAGTCAACTGCCCTTTACCATTTGCAACAGCAAACACCGTCACTTCGATTTCCAACAGCATGCCCAGATTGGTTCCGTAAATTGCAAGACCGTTAGCATACCCTACTTGGGGCACAGCCGGAACCCTTCGCTGCAGCCGGGGAGAATACTGCCCGCTATTAACGACCCACTCCACTGTCTGAGTGTAAATCTCGTTCGCTCCTTCACCTAAAGCAATGCCGGCAGCAATCTGGACGATATTAACGGCATCGCGGCCGTTGGTGGCGTAATGGGCTATTACGTCAACGGCCTCTCCTTCAATAATAAACCCAATTTTCTTAACGGCATTGGCGGCAATAATACTTACTTCTTCCGGCAACAAGGCACGAAAAAATACCTCTACACACCGTGACCTCAGTGCCGGTGATAGTTCATCCGGTGAACGAGTTGTAGCCCCCACCAACCGAAAATCTGCCGGTAATCCGTTTTTAAAGATATCATGAATATGGCTGGGAATATTGCTGTCCTCCGAGTTGTAGTAAGCACTTTCTAAAAAAACTACCCGATCTTCAAGGACTTTTAACAATTTATTCATTTGAATGGAATGAAGCTCACCGATTTCATCCAAAAAAAGTAACCCCCCATGGGCTTTGGTGACTGCCCCGGGTTTGGGCTGGGGAATCCCAGCAATACCCAGCGGCCCTGCACCTTGGTAGATAGGGTCATGCACCGAACCCAAAAGGGGATCCGCAATACCGCGCTCATCAAAGCGAGCAGTGGTGGCATCCACTTCAATGAATTTGGCGCAGGTTTGAAAAGGAGACAAAGGATTTAATTTAGCTTCTTCCAACACCAATCTGGCAGCAGCAGTCTTACCCACACCTGGGGGGCCATACACCAAAACATGCTGGGGATTGGGTCCACACAACGCTGCCCTTAAGGCCTTCAATCCTTGTTCTTGCCCGATGATCTCCGCAAAAGCAGTGGGGCGCGTTTGCTCTGATAAAGGTTCGCTAAGGCTAATATCCCGAAGCGACCGCAGCTTATCAAGTTCCTTGCGCGACTCTCTTTCAACCGCAATTTTATTTCCCTGTTGAGTCCTGAGCAGGTTCCAAAAGTAAATACCAATGACAATGGCAAAAAAAATCTGGATAACTCCCAAAAAGCTACCCATACCCGGGGTTAAAGCCATGCTTTCAACCTCCCTTCCGCATCGATTTTATTATCTCCGCCGCGGTAGGGTTTTATCAATCGAGTAGGGTAACCCTACAGTAATTTTCTGTAGGGTTATCCCTCTCACAGAACCGTACGTACGGGCCTCGTATACGGCTCCTGATAAACCTCAGTCACCACTTATTGGTAGTGATGCAAAATCCCGACAATCCCTCGATTTCGCTGCGCTTCCTCTGGCCTCATCAACTTGGTGACGGTTTCTTCTGCCGGTTCTACAGCGTCTTTAGCTCTATGGCAATCTTACCGCAGGTCTGCCGGCTTACTCCGTCTAAGCGGGCGTTAGGTCAGTCGGATTCGTCATCTCTTTTCCTAACGTTCCCCTTAGCTTTCCAGCCTCGGTTATCTTCTCTTCCCCAAATCAATTTGTTCCCTTAGTCGCACACTTTGGTCTATCTTTGCCCCTTCGCGTTGCATACCGGCTTTTGGCTCGGTATGCCCCACTGCAACCAGGTGCAGTGTCCCCTCGGTTTTCCCCTCCGGTCTGTCACCAGCTTTCCTCGGCCAAGGGTTTATCGCTACTACGGGTGCATCTGCCACCCTGCACCACTTCGTCCCGTCCTCGTGTTTCCACTTGTTCAAAACTACCTGTTGCTTCCAGGATGATACAGGGCTTCCCCGGTTAAATCTGCTTGCCTGAATTTGAACGCATCCGTCCTAACTTAACAGGTTATCCAGCTTTTGGGCTTTCCCACTCCTTGCAAGGTTACCCACCTGTTAAGCCAACTTCGGTTCGCTTGCGCTATGTTCCAAATTCCCCCTTCGGCTTCCTTCAGACCCCACCGTTACCGGTGACGCCCTTGCCTACGGGTTATCTTCCCGCTGGTCAGGTGATAGGGTTTCTTTCAACCCATCGGCTCGGCAGACATGCCGGGCGAACCAGGAACGGGAGGGCGTCACGCCCTCCCGTTTTTACTTATTGTAGCCAGCCCTGCCTGGCCTTCCCTTTTATTATCGTCCTGGGCTCTTCCTTCTTAATCAGCCCGGGCTTCCCCTTTATCTCCAGCCCGAGCCTTTCTTTCTTGCCAGCCCAAGCCCACTTTTATTGCCATCCCGATCATTCCTCTTATTACCAGCCTGGGCTTTTCCTTTTTATTTTCAGCTCGGGCCCTCTTACTTGCCAACCCGGATCTTCTTTTCTTGCCTGCCCAAACTTTCTTTCTTGCCAGCCCAAACTTTCTTTTCTTGTCAGCCCGGCCTTTCTTTTCTTGTCATCCCGGCCTTTCTTTCTTGTCATCCCAGCCTTTCTTTCTTGTCATCCCGGCCTTTCTTTCTTGCCTGCCCGAGCCTTTCTTTTTTGCCTGCCCAAACTTTCTTTTCTTGTCAGCCCGAGCCTTCTTTTATTGTCATCCCGGCCTTTCTTTCTTGTCATTCCGGCCTTTCTTTCTTGTCATCCCGAGCGCAGCGAGGGATCTTATGCCCCCTGGCCGGCCCCACCATCACCTTGTTGCCAAATACTTTACCAGGTTAGAGCGGGTAATAATACCTTTAATTTTACCCTCTGCATCCACCACCGGGACTCGATTAACATTCCTTCTCGTCATCATCCGAGCAATTTCCCCGCCGGAGGTATCCTCCCGGGCTGTGATAACCCTGCTCAACATCACATCTTTTACTTGGCTATGCTTTAGAACCTCAAAACCCTTCCGGAACGAAGCAATGTCGCCAATTTCGGTATAGGGGGATAACCATTTAGAACCTCTGATCAAAGGAATTACATGGGTACGACTAGAGAACTTAACAATATCAGCTTCGCATACAATCCCAATTACCTTCTCATTGTCGTCCACCACCGGTACACCGCTGATGTTGTTGGCGGCAAGAATATCCATTACGTCAGAAATGCGCTCCTCGGGCCCCACTGTAATGACAGGACTGGTCATAATCTCCACTGCCCTTATCTTCACCAACCATCCCCTCCCCCAAAAAGATTGGCTTCCCCGGTAATCTTACTTACAACTCTCCAAGGCCCCGGCCAAAAATTAGCCCTCGCTTTTCTTTATTATTATATTCCCTTCCGCCCCTTAACCTAGCTCCTCTTGGTAGCTGGGTTTAATATTGACCCGGCGGAGCAAATTTGCATTGGTCACTACGGTAACGGAGCTGGTGGCCATGGCAATCTCGGCAATTACTGGGTGCATTAAACCTAATACAGCCAAAGGAATGGCGATGGTATTGTAAAAAAGCGCCCAAAACAATCCCTGTTTCACTTTAGTAAAGGTGGCTTGGGACAGTTTCACGGCGGTGACCACACTGCTGAGGTTTCCACTCACCAAGGTTATATCAGCCGCCTCAATGGCGATATCGGTGCCGGTTCCAATGGCAATGCCCACGTTGGCTTGCGTCAAAGCTGGAGCATCGTTGATACCATCGCCCACCATGGCCACTTTTTTCCCTTCCGCCTGTAGCTCTTGAATAGCTGCCACCTTGCCTTCGGGAAGAACTTCCGCTAGCACTTGGCTAATGCCCACTTGACGAGCAATAGCTGCCGCTGTCCGTTCATTATCACCGGTAATCATAGCCGTTGTCAAGCCCATGCCTTCCAATTCTGAAATAGCCGCCACTGAATCATTTTTTAAAGTATCAGCCACGGCAATAATACCCAGTAGATGGTCGCCGCGCACCACCAGCATTGCCGTCTTGCCTTCCCCTTCCAACCGTTCCATCTCTTCCTCCATCGGGGTCGGATCAATACCCTTTTCCGCCATTAAACGCCGGCTTCCCACCAATACCAACTCTCCCTCAATTTGGGCCTGGACCCCACGGCCAGTTATAGCCGTAAAGGCATTGATGGGGAGCAGTTCTTCATCATCGGCCCGGGCCTGGTTAACAATAGCCTTACCCAACGGGTGTTCCGACCCTGTTTCTACGCTGGCCCCATAGCGAAGTACCTCTTTAGGCTCGAAGCCGCTGGCAACCACAATATCTGTCACTTCCGGCTTACCTTTAGTAATAGTTCCGGTCTTATCGAACATAATGACATCCAGTTCTTTTGCCGTCTGGATAGCCTCACCGCTGCGGATAAGAATACCGTTTTCCGCCCCCAGGCCGGTGCCCACCATTAAGGCGGTCGGGGTAGCCAAGCCCAAAGCACAGGGACAAGCAATTACCAATACCGCCACGGTAGCAAAGATAGCCAGGGTAAAAGAGCCCAACTGGGGATTGACCCAAGGCAAAAAACCGTGAGCCCAATGGCCCACTACTCGCAGTGGTTCCGGAATTAAAAGCCAGAGTACAAAGGTGGCGGCGGCAATGCCCATCACCGTAGGCACAAAAACTCCTGTAACCCGATCGGCAAATTCTTGGATTGGCACTTTTGTTCCCTGGCATTCTTCCACCATTTTGATCACCTGGGCCAAAAAGGTATCCTTGCCCACCCGGGTCGCCTCCACCTGAAGCACACCTTCGTGGTTAAGGGTGGCTCCGATGACTTCTTCTCCCACCGACCGCCGAACTGGCATTGATTCACCGGTAGCCATGGATTCGTCCAGTGAACTTTCGCCGGCCACAATCTTCCCATCGGTGGGAACTTTTTCACCTGGTCTCACCACCATTATATCTCCTACTTTTACGTGTTCCAGCGGGACTTCTTGTTCCCCTCCGTTTACTAAAATCGTCGCTGTTTTGGCTTCTAGCTCCAGGAGCTTTTTTATTGCATCCGAAGCTCGACCGGTAGCTTTGGCCTCAATGAAACGTCCGGTCAGGTGAAAAGAAATAATCATGGCCGAACTGGCAGCATAGTTTTGGATGGCAGTAAAAAGAGCCGCCGGGCCAGTGGCAAAGGAAGCCAGGGAGCCCAAAGCAATCAGACTATCCATGTTGGCGCCGCCGCGGAAAAAAGCGCGGATACCAGAGCCCAATGTCTCCCGCCCAACCCAAAACACTACCGGGGCAGCCAGAATAACCAGCCCCAAATCAAAATAGTTCGGGAATGGCCAGCCATGGTCACCGATAATCATGCCCGGCAACATCCAAATCATAATGGGCAAAGTAAATGCCCAGGCCCCCCACATTTTCCTGGCTGCTTCAGCCACTTTATCGGCATCATCATCTAATTCGCTTTTACTCTCTTCCTGAACCGCAGCCTGATACCCACTTGCCACTATAATGTCGATTATTTGTTCAACTTTTATCGCCGCCGGGTCATATTCTACGTAAGCTTTTTCGGCTGGCAGATTGACGTTCACCCACTTTATTCCTGCCGACTGTTGCAACACCCGCTCCACTTTACTGGCACACGCCGCACAATGCATACCACCCACGGCCAGCGTAACTTTAGTAGTATCGCTTTTGACCCCATAGCCAGCCTCAGATATCTTCGCTTCTATCTGGCTTCGATCCACCAGAGCCGGATCATATTCTACATAAGCCTTCTCAGCGGCAAAATTAACTTGGGCCGTTCGGATCCCTTCTAAGTTTTGAAGGGCCTTTTCCACCCCAGCCGCACAAGCGGCACAGTTCATCCCTTGCAAGGCCAAAGTGGTACGCTCAGTTCCATTAGCACGATCTGTACTCATAGCATTCACCCTTCCTAGTATTGTTCCAAAAGAGGCCCCTTCTTATCAAAGAGCCTCAGGGCCAATATACCCCCATAGGGTATCCTGTAATTAGTATAACTTGCCATCCCGCCCCTGTCAATCCCGTCCTATTTTACTTCCCACCTCATAAACCTGTCAGCCCGAGCGGAGCCCAGCACAGCGCGGGCTCTTCCCTTCATTTGACCGTATCAAAAATTCCTCACTATGTTCGGAACGACATCGAGTAGGGTAACCCCATAATAATTTGTTATGGGGTTATCCCTCTCACAGAACCGTACCTACGGGCCTCGTATACGGCTCCTGATAAATTTAGCTGTGCTTCCTTGGTTCTCCCCGATTGGGCTGCGGTTTCTTCTGATGGGCCTGCGGTGTCTCTAGCCCTAGGGCAATCTTGCCGCAGGTTGGCCACCATACTCCGCATGAGCGGGCGCTGGGCTAATCAGGTTCGTCACCCCTTTGCCCAACGTTCCCCTTGGCTTTTCTGCCTTGGTTGTCTTCTCTTTCCCTGTTGGTTTGATCCTTTGGTTGCACGCTTTAATTTATCTTCGTCCCTTCGCAAGCATGGGGGCTTTTGGCTCTCCATGTTTCATTGCAACCTGGTGCAATGTCTCCTTGGTTTTCTCCTCCGGTCTGTTACCAGTCTTCATCGGCCATGGATTTATCGCTACTACGGACTCATCTGCCGCCCTGCACCACTTTGTCCCTTC
>DATERQ010000046.1:0-4763 GCA_035271345.1 bacterium
GAGCTGCCCTTTACGGTCACCTTCGGTTGGCGGGAGCAAGGCGTTATGGCCCGGGCCTTACCCAAAACAACCGAGCTCTACCAGTTTGAAGATCGGGAAGGAAACGCGGTGTCGCTCCCAACCCGCGGGATTATGCTTTCGCAAGGTTTGGCCCAATCCTTGGGTGTAAACGAGGGCGGGGAAGTGGAACTGTCGTCTTACCTCACCGGCGACCGCCCCCAATCCCTACCAGTGGTGGCGGTAGTGGCCCAGTATTTAGGTTCCGGTCTCTATCTGTCCTTGGATCAGATGGAACGCCTGACTGGGCAAAAAGATAGCTACTCCGGAGCCGTACTCGCCTCCGGCGCTGATATAAAAAGCACCTTTCAAAACATGGCCAACATTGAGTCCATTTATTCCCAAAGCGATTTAGTGGATACCTTCGCCGAATATATGGGTCTGATCATGGCCTCGGCAAGTTTTATCGTGCTTCTAGGTGGCGTGCTCGGTTTTGCCATTTTATATAATACCACCTCGGTCAGCATTGCCGAACGCCAGCGAGAATTTTCTTCTTTACGGGTGCTGGGCTACTCTCGAACCGAGATTTTCCGGTTGATAGTCCGGGAGAACAGCCTGGCCCTAGCCATGGGTTTGCTGGCCGGAGCCCCACTGGGTAAAGGGATGGTGGTGTTAATGATGACTGCCGTCACCGGGTCTACTCCTGATCTATTTTATTTCCCTACTACTATTAAGCCCAGCGCTTATATTATTGCGGCTGCCTTGGTGATTGGATTTATGGTCCTGACCTTGCTGGCTGTGGGCCGGAAAGTAGGCCGGCTGGACTTTTTAGAGGCTTTAGCGACCCAACTTACTTAAGGGGAGGCGAGAAGATGACCAAGAGAAAAAAGCTGGTGCTGGGTGTTGTAGCAGTCTTAGCACTTATTTTACTGGTGGTTGCAGTAAGAGGTCGCAGACAGGGCTTGGCGGTGGAGGCGGCAGCAGTCGAGGAGCGGGAGATTGTCCGCACGGTGCTGGCCCACGGGTATTTTCAAGCAGCGATGAAGGAAGAAATAATAGCCCGCGATCCGGTTATTATTAAGGATCTGTTAGTAGAGGCCGGGGATATGGTGGCGGAAGGGCAGATGCTGGCGGTGATTGATACGGCTGGCCTGGAAGCGGAAAAACAAGCGGTAGAGGCGGAACTTAGCGCAGTTTCGGCCCAATTAGCCGCTCTTGAGGCAACCTTGCCTTTTCAGGAGGCCGAGGCTGAAAGCCGGGTAGCCGCGGCTCAGGAAAACCTTCAACAGACGAAAAGGGAAGCAGCCGCCATGGCAGAGCTTTATCACAGCGGTGCCGTATCAGAGCAAGACTGGCAACGGGCTCAAACTGCTGTGGCTGCTCAAGAGGCTCAAGCGCAAACCGCCGCTGCTCACGCGGCTCAAATTAAGTCTCAATCGAGCCAGCTCGGGCACTACCGGGAGCAGATTCAGGCCTTGAATAGCCACCTGAAACTATTGGAAGAAAAACTGGACTTTTCCCAGATGAAGGCGCCAACGGCTGGTCAAGTATTAGCAGTGCAGGTCGAGATCGGGGCGGTGGCGGCCGCGGGGGCGCCTCTATTTTCCCTGGCTGGCTCGGATTTAATAGTGGAGGCTGAGGTGTTGGCCCAAGATGCGCCGGAGCTGGCCCTGGGGCAACAAGTGTTAATCTCCGGTGAAGTGCTGCGAGGCCAGGAGCTAAGGGGCGAGATCAGCCGCATCTACCCCCAGGCGATAGAAAAACTATCCGAACTTGGGGTTGTCCAACGCCGGGTTCCCATTGAAATTGTCCTGGACAAAAGGACTGGCACCATGCGTCCTGGCTATCCGGCCGAGGTGGAAATTATCACCGCTAAAACCAGCGGCCTGGCTGTCCCTTGGGAAGCAGTATTTAGTCTTGGCGGCCAGGATCGACTATTTAAAATAAAAAATGGCCGCGCCGCCTTGGTTTCGGTGGAAATTGGCCTTGAGGGGGAAGACTATCTGGAAATTTTGTCTGGGATTAAAGCTGGGGACGAAGTGATCATAAGCCCGCCTCAGAAAATAAAGGATGGAGCCAAAGTAAGGAAGAAGCCTTGACCAGGCTCTGATAGGGAAAGGGGTATCAATATGCTTACACATCTAAGGGGCAAGACTTATGTTTTAATGGGGCCGGTGAATATCGGCCTTTATCTTTATGGTGACGGCACTGCGGCTGCAGTGGACACCGGCCTGGACGATGGCAGCGGCCGCCGGCTGCTGACGGCCTTGCGCGAGCAAGATCTCAGTCTGGTTCATATTATCAACACCCACAGCCATGCCGACCATTGCGGCGGCAATGCTTTTGTCCAACAAAGAACTGAGGCCATAACCTGGGCTGCCCCCCTGGAGGCGGCTGTGATAGAAAATCCTTACCTGGAACCGTTTTATCTTTATGGCGGCGACCCTTTCGCCCAACTTAAAACCAAATTTTTAATGGCCAAGCCGTCCCGGGTTGATAAAAAACTGGGCGACATCAATGTCGGCCTAGAACCGCTCCAAATCATCCCCCTGCCCGGACATGCCCCAGAGCAGGTGGGGGTGCTGACGCCGGATCGGGTTCTTTTTTGCGCCGACGCCTTTTTCCCGTCAGTTACCTTGGACAAATACTATTTGCCCTACCATGCTCAACTGGGGCCGACGCTGGCTACATTGGCCAAACTAGCCCACTTCGAGGCCGATATCTTCGTCCCAGCCCATGGCGAAGTCACTACAGATATAGGTCCGGTCCTAACAGCTAATAGACAGCGGCTGGAAGAAATATCGGAGCTGATTTTAAACCTTTTATCAGAACCCCTGAGCCGGGAACAAATCGTAGCCTGGTTCTATCGCCAAAAAGGGATTCCCACCAGTACATCGCAATACTTTTTAGCCACCGCCACTATTTCGGCCCATTTGACTTATTTAGCCGAACAGGGGCACATAAGGCCAAAGGTGAAAGGGGGTATCCTAAATTGGAAACGTACTGACTATGCGTAAGCCGGTTATTTGACTTTAGGAATAGAATCCTTTAAAATATGGGGCATACAATGGAAAAACAGCTATTGGTTAAAGGGAGGAGGTTCCAGACATGCTGGAACATACCGCTCGGCAACTGGGGACACTGTTACGGCGGTTTCAACTGGCCGTTGTGGCAGCGCTTCTTGTCTCGTTGTTATTGGTGGGTTATGCCGATGCACGAAAAGAGATTACCTTGGTTGTCGACGGCAGGTCTGGCACGGTGCGAACCATGCGGGCAACGGTGGGGGCTTTATTGGAGCAAGAAGGGGTCGAGCTGGCCCCGGAGGATTCCGTAGAGCCACATTTAGGTACTAGGTTAGAAAGCAAAATGACAGTGAGGATAAGACGAGCCGTTCCGGTGGTGTTAGATGTAGGTGGTGTTGTCACCGAAAGAAAAACGGCTGAATTGACGGTGGGGCAAGCCTTAATGGAATGGGACATTTTTGTTAGTCCCAAGGACCGGCTAGATCCTGGTGCCCTGGCCCCGATAGCCCCTGGCCAGAAGATTACCGTGGTCAGAGTGGAGGAGCTTGAAACCACTAGCCAGGTGGAGCTTCCGTATTCGACCCAAAGGCGCCACGATGGTACGCTGGAACTGGGTAGAACCGAGACTGTACAGCAAGGTTCTGTCGGTCTAGCCCAACGGCGAACACGACGAGTGCGGGAAAACGGTGAACTGGTACAAGAGGAAGTTGTCTCGGAGCAGATTCTAAAAGAACCGGTCAGTGAAATTGTGGCTGTAGGTACCATGGGCACCATCAGCCGCGGTGGTGTGGACTACCGTTACAGTCGCTCCTTCGAGGCTGTAGCCACTGCTTATTGTCCTTCAGATGTGGGGGGAAACCGGACGGCTACTGGTATGAAGCCCAGGCGCGGCATTGTGGCTGTGGATCCCAGGGTAATTCCCCTGGGCAGCAATGTCTATGTGGAAAATTACGGCCCGGCATTGGCTGCCGATACCGGCGGTGCCATCAAGGGCAATCGCCTGGATATTTTTGTGGACTCACACGAGGAAGCTGTTCGCTGGGGCCGCCGAAGGGTGAAGGTGTACGTACTTAAATAGAAAGCAAGCTAAAACCGGGCGGAATGAACTGCCCGGTTTTTTGCCGCTGTTTTCGATTGGTCGTGTTGGCAAGAAGTTGATTTAAGGTCTGAACCGGGGTTATACTAGATCTAACAGCAATGAAGGGGAAATGCCATGGGTACGGGAACAAGGAGGCAGTTACAGCAACATAATATTAGGGCTAAAAAACATTTAGGCCAAAACTTTTTATTGGATAAAAATATGCTAGCCTGGATAGCAGATGCAGTTGAACTTTCTAATTTGGATACGGTGCTGGAGATTGGGCCCGGATGTGGCAACCTCACAGTGGAACTGGCCTGGCGGGCCGGTAGCGTCATTGCGGTGGAACTGGATCGAGAGCTGGAACCGATATTAAGGGCTAATATATCTGGATTCAATAATATTCACATAGTGTGGGGTGATTTTCTCGCTTACGATACCGAAGGGTTATGGAGGCTCGGTTCCGGCGAAGAAAGCGGGCAGCGCAAAGTTGCGGCCAATCTACCCTACTACATCACCAGCCCAGTATTAATTAAACTCCTTACCGAAAGCCCGAAACCGAGTTTGGCTATGCTATTGATGCAATTGGAAGTGGCACAACGGCTGGTGGCCAAGCCAGGGACGAAAGAATATGGGAGCCTGTCGGTGCTTACTCAGTTCTACAC
>DATERQ010000047.1:0-4538 GCA_035271345.1 bacterium
GTATGGGCAAACTCAGCCCTGGCTTTCGGTGCCGGCCGATAGCGAATCCCGGCCCGACGGGCTTGGAAATCGGCAAAGTTGCTACAAGACGAAATTTCACGATAGGTATCATAGCTGGGTAGCCAGACTTCCAGATCATAAGTTTTGGCCGAGCTGAAACCTAAATCCCCCGTGGCCAGAACTACTTTTCGATAGGGCAACTCCAGCTTTTGCAATACCTCTTCAGCATCATTAGTTAATTTCTCTAGTTGTTCCCACGATGTTTCCGGCGTGGAGAATTTGACAAGTTCCACTTTGTTGAATTGGTGTTGGCGAATGAGCCCGCGAGTATCGCGGCCGGCAGAACCGGCTTCGGCCCGAAAACAAGCACTGTAGGCAACATAGCTCAAAGGCAACTTGTCCCCGTCAATTATCTCTTCCCGGTGAAAATTAGTCACCGGAACCTCTGCCGTCGGAATTAAGTAATAGTCCAGCCCTTCCAACTTAAACATATCAGGGGCAAATTTCGGTAACTGGCCGGTGCCGGTCATGCTGTCGGCGTTGCAAATAAAAGGCGGGAACACTTCAGTATAGCCCTGCTTCAAATGCAAATCCAACATGAAATTAATACAGGCCCGCTCCAGCCGCGCCCCCAGGCCCTTGTAAAAAGCAAATCGGGTGCCAGTTACTTTGCCAGCCCGTTCAAAATCCAAAATATCCAGCTTCGTCCCCAGGTCCCAATGGGCTTTCGGTTCAAAATCAAACATAGGCGGTTCACCCCAACTACGCACCACCACGTTGTCAGCATCAGTTTCACCCTCGGGCACGGTTTGGTGAGGTATATTGGGGATATACAGCAGTATTTCAGTCAGTTCCTCTTCCACCTGCCGCACCTGCTCGTCCATGGTTTTAACCTGCTCTGACAGTTCCCTCATGGAGGCAATAATATCCGTGGCTGCTTGTCCCGCTTTTTTTAGCCGGGCTATTTCTTCCGATTCCCGATTGCGCCGGGCCTTTAACTGTTCCACCTCGGCTAAAAGCTGACGTCTTTTTTCGTCCCGTTGTAAAAACCCGTCCAGGTCAGCGGTTACATACCGTTTTTTTAAGGTTTCGCGCACCGCTTCCGGATGAGCCCGTACAAATCTAGCATCTAACATTGTTCTCCCTCCAAATCCTATTCGTAATCAAACAAAAACCGTCCCCCTAAGGGATGGGCATACCCGCGATACCACCCCATTTAGCCGGAAGGCTCGCTCGATGGTGATAACGGTCCCACCGCGGCTTCTCAGCCGTGGGCTCCAGGCTGGATTCCCCCTGCGGCTGCACCGGCTTTCACCCACCGCCGGCTCTCTTGGGCAACCTGCCAAAGGTACTGCTCCCTTCACAGCCGTGTTCGCGTTTTTATTATACCGAGCCAGGTGGCAAAAGGCAAGGATAAGGCTTCGGTGTTGCCGCTCAATTTTGTGGCCGCAGCAACTCTTCCAATTCATATCGAACCACCGCCATGGCGTTGCTAATAGCGAAAACATGAAGCCAAACCACCGCCGGGAGATGAAGCAAGGGATAAAATTTCTACCGCTTAAACAAGGGGCAAAATTTCCCGCACTGTTTAGGGTAGCAGCAAAGAACACAATTACATTGTATAGGTGCCATCAGCCGTTTCTATCACGCGCAGGATCTTTTCTTCGGCGCCGGTCTCGGTATTATAGTAAATGAGGAAAGTCTGATTATTGGCTTTCCCTTTCACTTCCCATACATATCGTTCGCTGACATCGCTCATGGGAATGATGGCCGGGCGGATTCGGTCGATGGTAAGGCGAACCGCCGCTTTATCTCGGGCTTCATCGCCGCTAAATTTAGCCGGGGACAAGTCGCGCTTCCTATGGGCGGTGAGATAACCGCGGGCATCAAAAGCTTGAAGCTCTCCGCTATCCAAAGCAACCGTCACCTTGACAAAATCAGGATAGGCCACTATATCACCCTGGCGGCTCACCTGAGTCACCATAAGGGTTCCAGGATGCCGCAAAGACCCGGTTGTAATCATCTGGTCGTAGCCAACGGACCGGATAAAGTCTTCAGCATTGCGCACCGCCGAGCCGATATCCAGGCTTGGTTCACCTGGTAGCCGCGCATTAATTAACTGAATTATATGGCCACCGGTTTCACTTACATCCACGGTAATATCCGCCCTGGACGGCTGACCTTCCGCTCTTAAAGTGAAAGAGTAGGAGGGGATATTTCCACCGACTCGCCTAGATGCTGTCACTCGAAAAGTGACTTTACCCTTACCGATCTGTTTATTAACTAATTCCTCCGCTATCCGCTGGGCCCGCTCAACACTGATGACGGGGCCGGTAACAGCCTGGGGCTTAATATTTTCCATATGTTCTGAAAAGGGCCCATCGTAGGTGATGGCCGGAACTTCATCCTTAAGATAGCCATCTATTTTGCCGACACCGGCGGCAATGGACCCTGTTGGGGCCACCAGATCGCCTTTGAATCCCGTTGTTACCCCTGTAAGGCCCCAACTGGGTTGGAGCCGGATATCGCTGATCATTGTCTGCAGCTCATGGCTCAATTTCCCAGTTTCAGCCGCTAGTTGGGCCAAGGTTTCTTGTTCACTGTGGTCCAATCTCGATCCCTGGGCCAATTTTCGAGCTAAACTATAAGAATAATCCCCCACCTGAGCCAGGTATTTTTGGACGGCGGTAAAGTTAAACCGGCCCAATGGCAGTTGCCCCAACGCAGAGCGGGCACTTTCCGCCTCATGCCAGGCGCTGGCCAAAGTCAACACCCCTTGCCCGGAATCCTGTAGCACCTGCCCCTTGGCCAACAGACTATCCAGGTTTTGCACATGATTCACCAAAGAAAAGAGAGCCCGTTGATACCCGGCTTCCAACGAATTTTTTGCTCGGACATTGTCTTGGTTATAATTGAAAAGCAAAATGCCAGCTACAAGGAGCAGCAAGGCTACTGCTACTGGTAACCAGGAACGACGGCGCACCTAAATCCCCCCTAGAGGCCGAATACATGGCGGCCAATGGTTATAATAACATTTCGACTCCAAATCCACGGGCTAATGGCTTTGGCCGGATTCCAAAAATATAAAGAACCATAAGTGGGATCCCACCCATCTAAGGCCGCTTGGGCTGCTGCCTGGTGTTCAGTTCCCGGCGGCAGATTCCACATCGCTCCGTTGGACACACACTCAAAAGCATCGGACTCGTAAACCACTCCGGAAACAGTGGCCGGGAA
Organism: bacterium; assembly: GCA_035271345.1. Classification (GTDB taxonomy): domain Bacteria; phylum Bacillota; class DTU030; order DUMP01; family DUMP01; genus DUNI01. The sequence goes on from DATERQ010000047.1 coordinate 3,235, forward strand.
TTTGGGGCTTTTTACCCGATTTAAAATCACCGCCGCCACTGCCACTTGCCCCAAATAAGGCTCGTCATGGGCCTCCCCCGATACTACCCGGGACAGCAACCACAAATCGTCAGCAGTGGGGGAATCCCCCTTGGCGGCCTGTGCCTGGAATACACCAGTGGCGGCGATATGTACCAGTTCGGCGTTTGGTTCTACTCTTAGCCCCCCCATTGCAACCACCATGGCCACCATCAGCATCGAGACCATTAGCCATCTTTTTCGCACCATGCCCTTTGCCACCCCTTTCGATTGTGCACACCGACCCAAGCCATTAATCCTAGCTTGTTCCCCTCTGACTATCCTTATTCGTCGCCATAGTTTCACCTTTTGCCGGTACTGCATATAGTGGGGTAGTTGGGGGTGTTGAAATGAAAAAATACCTGACCGCTGTGCGCCAAGCCTGGTCTCGTTGCTTAAGACTACCCAATGTGCTGGGGGTAGGCGTAGGCTTAAAGGAAAAGGATCAATTCCGCACTGATCAGCCCGCCATAGTGGTGTTTGTCAAGGAAAAACTCCCTCGGAATCAGTTAAAAACAAAAGATCTGATTCCATCACAGGTGGATGGAGTGGAAACCGATGTGATAGAAATCGGCGATATCCGCCTGCTAACTCCAGCAAGAACAACTCGAATCCGCCCCGCTCCGCCCGGGGTAAGCATCGGCCATCCAAAGATTAGCGCCGGTACTTTTGGGGCCCTGGTGAAGGATATCTCCACCGGTGAGCCACTGATCTTGTCCAATAATCATGTGTTGGCCAACATGTCCAGTGGTGAAGATGACCGGGCCAAAATCGGTGATCCTATCTTTCAGCCTGGGGTTTATGACGGCGGTAGCAGCGATGACACCGTAGCCCATCTGCTACGGTTTATACCGGTAACCGCCGAATTTATGCTGCCCGTCTGCCCCATCAGCAAGCAGGTAAGTAGAGTTAGCAACAGCATTCTCAGAGCAATTAAACCCAGTTATCGCTTAAATCTCACCAGGGAAAGCCCTGATCCAAACCTGGTGGATTGCGCCTTGGCCCGACCGCTGTCGCCAGGCTTGGTAACGGACGAAATCTTAGAACTGGGACCCATTCGCGGCCAGGCCGAAGTCCAGTTAGGCGAGGCTGTGCACAAAAGCGGGCGTACCAGCGGTCTAACTTCCGGTGTGATTATTGCCATTGCCGCCACCTTGCGTATTCAAACCCAACCGGGCACTTTTGCCGTGTTCGACGATCAGATAGTGGCTAAATTGCCCAGCCGAGGCGGGGACAGTGGCTCCTTG
>DATERQ010000048.1:0-2190 GCA_035271345.1 bacterium
GTTGGTGTTGAACTTAAAGGGCTCATGTCTGGCTTTGTTGTTAAAGAAGCGATCTAGCCTAAGCTCGTGATAGATTTTTAAAATGGCGGCATAGCCCAGGTTTCTTCTATCGTCGGTACCGGGGGAAAGCTCCTCATCCATATTAATGGACAAGGTTAACTTTCTCTTTGCATTTTCTTCTTCGGTCATCCTGCGGGCAACCTCTTTAAAATGGGCGATGGGATCGTCGTACTCTTTCTCTAACTCGTCTAAGTAGCCAAGGGATTTGATGGTTTTAGCTCGGGGTTTACCGTCTTGGTCCCGGTAGGCTTTTTCAATGGAAAGATAAATCCGCCCATTTTTTCTACGCGATTGCTTTAGGTTCAATTTGGCCACCTCCTCAAATAATTGGTAGGGTAACTATATTATACCATATCATCCTATACAATACTATACATATTGGGGAGAAGAAAAATATAAAAACACAACCTTGGAGCGTTGTGCTACAAGGGCTTGGGAGTTCTAGTTGTTTGTTAGGCTGTTAAACTCGCGAGAACACTGACATCTGTTTGGCGGGTTATGACAAGTTGTGCCTACTAAATGTTGACACGTACATCGACAACATCGACAAAAAATAGTTGACATTAAATTGTATGAAAGGTATAATTTTCACTAATTACCCTGCGCGCGGGTAACTCGCTATTGACCTAAAAGACAAAGGAGGGAGCCAAGTGCCAGCTAAATCATGGGTACGGATGTCTTCTCTTGTAATAGTGATCATATTGCTGTTTTCGATGGGTGTGCAGGCAGCTCCGAGTGGGGAGCAGCTCCGCAAAGAGGCGGTAGCTTCCGTGGAGAAACAGGCCCAAAAGCTATATGACATGGGTGACTGGATGTACCATAATCCTGAGCCTGGTTATCTGGAAAAGGAGGCTGTGAAGCTACTCACGGGATACTTGAAATCCAATGGATTTAAGGTGGAGGTAGGTATTGCGGGGTTAGAAACAGCCTTTAAGGCTGAATATAAGTTCGGCACCGGTGGCCCCACGGTGGCTTACATTGTGGAGTACGATGCTCTACGTGGACCTGGGAATACGGCTTTTCATGGCTGCCAGCACAACCTGCAAGGTCCGGCGGGTCTGGGGGCTGCAGTAGCAGTTAAACAGACGATGGAAAAGAATAAGATTGCCGGCCGGATATGGGTAGTCGGCACACCGGCTGAAGAGATTCCTCCTCCGGCTAAAGGCAAGATGCTGGCCGAGCGCGTTTTTGATGGGACAGATGTTATCTTGATGTTCCATGGAAGCGGCACGACCAATCGTCTAGGAGCAGGCTGGTCTGGAGTAACGCTTGATTCTACGCGCTACTCGTTTACAGGCAAGAGTGCCCATGCTTCCGGTGACCCTTGGAATGGGCTCGATGCTTTGGATGCCGCTCGGTTGATGTTCGCCGGAGTGGATGCTTACCGCGAACACATTCTGCCTGATGCTCGGATTCACGGTGTAATTACCAAGGGTGGCGAGGCCCCCAATGTAATTCCCCCTATTGCTGAGACCGATTTCTTCTATCGCCATCCCACCAGAGAATATGTGGACATCTTAGGCGAGCGCATAGCTACCATTGCTAAGGCTGCCGCGATGATGACAGGTACTGAAGTGGAAATTACCAACTATGGCAAGTACTACAATACCTTGGCCCTGGCCGGACTGGAGGAGCGGGCATTTGCGTATGCGAAAGAGTATGGCGCTCAGGAAATAGATGAGGAACCCAAAACCGGAGGTTCCACCGATTTTGCTGAGCTGTCCGGTAAATTCCCGGCTATTTCGCTCAGCATTGCCAGCAAGCCGAAGACAGCGGCTGGGCACTCTATTGAAGCAGCCGATGCTACTATTGCCGACATTGGACACCAAGGGATGTTGACAGCGTCTAAGGTGCTGACTGCTCTGGGCGTTGACATACTAACCGACCCTGAGTATCTCGCAGGTGTTAAGGCCCAATTCACCGAAGCTGGCCCTGAGCCTACAGTGGCCACGTATAAGAAAGTAGTGCGTTGGTAAGAGACCGACAGTGACTATTTGGCAGTAAACAACCCCCTGGAGCGGGTTTCATTTGACCTGCTCCAGGGGGTTTGTATTCTGGGTTAATGGGTAATGCGGTGCCGATGCTGTTATTGGTCGCTGGGAAGTTCCGGTTCGGGCTGCGGCTCAGGGA
>DATERQ010000049.1:0-12015 GCA_035271345.1 bacterium
ACTAACCTTATTATACTAAACTTTGGAGGGCTTTTCTTTAATTTATTGGGTAAAATGCTACTTTTATTGGCGTTTTTGGGGCTATTTACCCCACCTTTCATTCCGAACCGTTAGCCATTGGGATTTTTGCGGAAACTCAAGCCAACAATAAGTTGTAAAGGGAAAACCATTATGCTATAATCATAAGTAGATGTTTCCAACATCAAAGAGGAGTGAATGGCGCATGATGGCCGCGGATTTTTTCTGGCGCTTGTTTGAGAACACCGGGTCGGTCATCGCCTATCTAATCTACCGCAAATTGATGCTACAATAGATGATTAAAAGCATTGAGGAAGAGAGTAAACCGAGGCTTTTCTACAGGGAAGTGGTGGCTTTAATTGAGAGCTTCACTAGGCAAGATTCGGTTGAAGTTCACTTCTAAGCTGTAAGCTGAACTATGGAGTAGGCTGTGCCGGTTGGTCTCGTTACTGACCAGTAGGGTGCTATATTGCACTAAAGTAGGGTGGTACCACGCAAAGTCTTCGTCCCTTAGGGGAAGGCTTTTTTTATTACAATAAGGGGGGTAATTGGTTATGGAACAAAAACTGAGGGTTCTTTTGGAAACGGCTTTGAAAGAAATTACGGCCGCCGATTCGCAAGGGGATCTAGATCAGGTACGAATTAACCTGTTGGGGCGAAAAGGCGAATTGACAAAAATTCTACGCGCAATGAAAAAGATCGATCCCAACAACCGCCCTCGAATTGGACGCATGGCAAATGAAGTGCGTGAGCGCCTAGAAAAGGAGTTAACGCATCGGCTTAAGGAAATTACAGAACAGCTTCAAACTCAACAATTGGCAAGCGAACGGTTGGATATTACGTTACCCGGCACCTCTTCGATATTGGGGCATAAACATCCGCTGTCAGCAGTCCTGGAAGAGATTGTAAGCATTTTCCTTCGAATGGGATTCGATGTCTTCGAAGGACCGGAGGTTGAGTACGATTACTATAATTTCGAGGCTTTGAATATTCCTAAACATCATCCGGCTCGGGATATGCAAGATAGTTTCTATTTGACCAAGGATATTTTGCTAAGAACCCATACATCACCCTTCCAGGTTCGCATTATGGAGCAACTAGCCCCTAGCCTTCCGATACGCGTTATTTGCCCCGGGCGTTGTTATCGGCGGGATCCCGCTGACGCGACCCATTCCCCTATGTTTTATCAAACAGAAGTATTGGTAGTGGACAGAAATATAAGCTTTGCTAATTTAAAGCACACCCTGTTGGCATTTGCTCGAGAAATGTTTGGCCCGAAGAAGCAAATTCGTTTACGCCCTGGTTTCTTTCCGTTTACGGAGCCTAGTGCGGAAGTGGATATTTCTTGTTTTGCCTGTGAAGGTACAGGATGTCGGATATGTAAAGGGACTGGCTGGCTGGAGATACTGGGCAGTGGTATGGTGCACCCTAAAGTATTGGCTACCGGAGGCTATGATCCGAACCAAGTTTCAGGTTTTGCTGCCGGTATGGGACCTGATAGAATTGCTATGTTAAAATACGGCATCGATGACATTAGGCTGTTTTACGAAAATGATCTGCGTTTTCTGCACCAGTTTTAAAGGGGGGGCATACTGAATGCGCGTACCATATAGCTGGCTTCAAGAATATCTTTCGGAAAAACTGCCGCCTGTGGCTCAGCTAGCAGAAGTCTTAACCAGAGCCGGCCTGGAAGTAGATACTATAGAACGAACCGGTGCTGGCCTGGAACAAATAGTGGTGGCCGAGGTGGAACAAATTGAGCCCCACCCGAAAGCGAACCATTTGTTGGTGGTGAAAGTGTGCATCGACGGCTACAATAGCAGGCAAATTGTAACTGGCGCTCAAAATCTACAGCTTGGCCTTAAGGTTCCTTTGGCCCTACCTGGAGCCTCGTTGGCTACAGGCCAGGTTGTAACGTGCGGTAGATTCCGTGGGGTAATGTCATCTGGAATGCTTTGTTCGGCCCAAGAACTCGGTTATCAAGAACTTTCCGGCCAAAAAACAACGGGGGTTTTGGTTTTGCCGGACACTGCCACTCTAGGCGATAATGTAGCTAAGGTTTTGGATATTGGTGATTCGGTATTGGTGCTAGAAGTTACTCCGGACCGTTCGGACTGTTTGAGCCTAATAGGGGTGGCACGGGAGATAGCCGCTGCCATTGATGCAAAATTGGTTTTACCCACCGCAACCATTTCTTCACAGGGAGATAGCACTAGTGCTCCTTTTGCGATCGACATCGTGGATCGTGATCTATGTCCTCGTTATACTGCCGGTTTAATTCGTCAGGTACTCATTGAGCCATCACCTAGTTGGTTACAGCAACGTTTGATTATGGCTGGGATGCGCCCGATCAATACTGTGGTAGATGTTACCAACTATGTTATGTTGGAGACTGGGCAACCGTTACATGCATTTGATTTTAATAAATTAGTCCATAAGCAAATTGTTGTAAGGCGTGGTCGGGCTGGCGAGACCTTGATCACTTTAGATGGAAATCGCCATCAGCTTAACGTGGATATGCTGGTGATTGCCGATGGTGAGAAACCGCAGGCCTTAGCTGGTATTATGGGGGGAATGTCATCGGAGGTTACTGCAGAGACTAATACAGTGCTGCTTGAATCAGCCTCGTTTAACAATATCAGTGTTCGCCGGACAGCCCAGCGTTTAGGAATGCGAACTGAAGCGTCTTTGCGCTATGAACGTGGTGTGGATCCTAACGGTACTCTGTTTTCTTTGCGCAGGTGTGGTGTTCTGCTAAAAGAGCTACAGGCTGGAAACCTGGATACCATTGTAGATGCTTACCCAAAAACCATAAAACCGAAATTCATTAGTGCCAATACCGATCGAATTCGGTCTCAAATCGGGGCGGCTATGAATGATGAGTTCATCAAAGGGTCATTGGAAAGGCTGGGGCTCCGGGTAGCTGAGGAAGACTATCCCCACCTTAAAATGGAAGCTCCTACATTCCGTCCAGATCTAGAGCAGGAGGCTGACTTGGTGGAGGAGGTTGCTCGCCTTTATGGCTTTGATCGGGTTCCGGATTTGCCGCTCCAAGGCCAGCTCCAAATAGGACGGTTGCCTCGTGGGCTAGAAATTGAATGGATTGTTAAAGATATCCTTCGTAGCTGTGGTTTGGATGAAGTTCAGACCTATAGCATGACGGATCCCTACAGCCTTGATCGCATGGGTTTGCCTGCTGGTGACAAACGGGCTTGTCAGTTACCACTGTTATCACCACTGACTAGGGAACAATCTGTTCTTCGAACAATGCTCATACCGAGTCTGTTAGAGGTTGTTGCCCTTAATCAGCGCCATAAAGCCCGAATTATTAATATCTTTGAAATCAGCCCTGTCTACTTGCCAAAACAGTTGCCACCAACAGAACTGCCATTAATGCCCCGTCACCTGGCAGTTGTTTTGGCGGCTATGGCTGGAAAACAATCTTGGCAAACACCGTCGCTGAAAAATGATTTTTATCGTTTAAAAGGGATAATGGAAACAATAGCGGAAAAGTTAGGAGTGGAGGCTAGATTTGTAACGGCAAATTCAAGTTTCTTTCATCCTGGGAAACAGGCTAGTTTTGAAGTAAGAGGCGAATATTTAGGGGGTTTAGGTGAGATCCATCCGGATGTTGCCGACTCCTTTGATTTAACAGGTCGTATCTTGGCAGCGGAAATTGACTTTTCGGCCATGCTGCCACATGTAATCTTAACAACTAGGTACCGAACTTTGCCGCGCTACCCAGGAATCGCAAGGGATTTAGCCCTTATAGTGCCCAGAGATACTGAAGCTGCCAAGGTGGCTAAAATAATCAAAGACGCAGCCGGCCCGTATTTGGTTCAGCTTGAGCTATTTGATGTTTACATCGGAGAACCCATTCCGTCCGGACTTAAAAGCTTAGCTTATTCACTGTTGTTTCGCTCAGACAAGCACACCCTTACGGAAGAAGAAGTAAGTCCTTATCTGGAGACTATTCTTAAACAAACGGCCGAAAGGATAGGTGCCGTTGTGAGGCATTAAACCGCCGAAAAGAACTGTTATCAGGGAAGGATTTACTGTAACCGATGCTGAATACAGTTAATACATCGCTTTAATTGAACAAACAAAAACGAGGGTGGTAGGTTTGTCCAAAAATGAGGCGGATTTGTGTAACCGAGCTACAGTTCATATTCTTGGAGAAGAATATGTAGTTAAAGGGAAAGCCAGTGCTGAACGCATAAAGAGTTTGGGAGTCTATGTAGACAAGACTATGTTGGACATACAACGGCGGAACCCCTGTCTTAGCACCATGCAGGTTGCAATTTTGGCTGCGGTCAATATTGCCTCCGAGTTGCACCGGCTAAAAGAAGATCATGACGAGCTGTTGCAGCTTCTTCAAGATTCGAATTCTTATACCGAACCCAATTGAAACCTGGGGTGAAGCAGAGTGAATTTGTTGGATCTGGTTATAATCCTTACTTTAATCATCCATATGGTTATCGGTTGGCGCAAAGGTATGTTTGGTCTGCTTGGAGAGGTTGGGGGATTGATACTGGGGCTTTGGCTTGGAACCAATTATTCTAAAACAGTGGCCGGCTTTGTCAGTTCATATCTGGTGGGGCCGGCTTGGCTCTTATTACTGCTGGCCTTCCTGGGTTTATTTGTAAGCGGTCTTTTTGCTACTAGAATGGCAGTTACTGCATTAAAGCGTTTAGTGAGCATCCCTGGCCTCTCTAGCATCGATGGTTTTATCGGCGCAGCAATGGGATTGGCTGCTGGTAGTCTGGTGGCAATTCTACTTATTGGATTATTAGCATATTTGCCCTGGCCTTACCTTGCCAAACTCATTCAGTCCTCAGAAATAGGTCAATACTTTTGGTCGGTAACCCCTGTTTTTAATCGTTATTTATGGAAAGAGCTGTGGCTTCGGCTACCTCGACCGCACACTGGCTTGCAAACAAGAGTGGGGAAATTTTAGAGAGCGGTAAGTTATTATTTAGACTAGGAGGTCATTTGTGAACAATCTAACAATATCATGGATATTTCTGGAGATAGCTGATCTGCTACAAATAAAAGGGGATAACCCGTTCAAGATACGTTCATATCGGCAAGCCGCCCGTTTGCTACGCACATTGGATCGGGATGTTCGGTATTACTGGGAAAACAATCTTCTGCAGGAGTTGCCAGGTATCGGTGCGGCTTTAGCAGAAAAGATTAATGAACTGTTTGAAACGGGCACCATGGCTTATTTAAACCAATTACGCCAAGAAGTGCCAATAAGGCTGCGGCAACTTCTTTTAGTCCCTGGCCTTGGGCCGCGTACGGTCAACAGAATCTATCAGCGTTTACACGTTACATCCGTACAACAACTAAAGGTGGCGGTTGCAAACAAAAAGCTGCGTAGTCTTCCTGGTTTGGGTGTAAAGTCGGAACAAGAAATTGAACGTGGATTGCAGACCATAGAGTTTGTCCCGGAGGGGCTATCCTTAGGGGATGCTTTCACCATAGCGTCAGATTTGTCCCAGTTGTTGGTACAGTTGCCCCATGTTTCCAGGGTGGAAATAGCGGGACAGATTAGAAGAAGGGAGGAGCTCATCCAGGAAGCACTCTTTTTATTGACTGCGCCATGGGATCAAGCTGCGGGTATTTTGGCTACTTTTGGTTCGGCCCTTTATGTGCGCGAAATTTTGCAGTCAAATCCGACTGAGATTGCTGTGCAATTAGGTATTGGTCTTAAAGTGCGGCTAATCATCGTTAACCCGGTCGAGTTCTACACCCAAATTTGCTATTATACCGGGCCAATAGGCCATTGGAAGGCCTTGGTAAAGCAGGCTCGGCAAACAGGACTAGAACTAACGCCGTCATACCTTAAGGACGGAACGGACTTTGTATCGTTACGATCGGAGCAGGATCTTTATTGTTATCTGGGTTTAGAATTTGTAATTCCGGAGTTAAGGGCTGGGGGAGACGAAGTAGTGGCAGCCCAACATGGAACACTACCAAATGTTATTTCTCTCCAGCAGGTGAAAGGAGACTTGCACTTACATACCGATTGGAGCGATGGCAAAGAAAGTATCTTATCCATGGCTAAAGCAGCTTTAAACAGGGGATACCAGTATATTGCTATCACAGATCACTCGCAGCGCCTCAAAATTGCCCGGGGGCTTGATGCAAGGCGGCTGGCGGCCCAGGTGGATGAAATTGCCTCTGTTAGAAAAACATTTCCCGATTTAACGATTCTTACTGGGATCGAAGTGGATATTTTAAGTGATGGCAGTCTTGATCTTCCGGACTGGGTTCTTGCCAAACTAGATTTGGTTGTGGCCGCCGTCCATTCCGGTTTTAAACAGGATAAAATTACAATGACCAAACGGATTGTGGTAGCTTTGCGCAACCCCTATGTCCATATTCTAGCTCATCCCAGTGGGCGCCTAATTGGTAAGCGCCTTCCTTATCAGGTAAACTTAGACACTGTATTGATAGAAGCACAGCGACAAGGAAAAATTATGGAAATAAATGCCTCACCAGAACGTCTCGATTTGGATACAAATTGGGCAGCTAAAGCTAAAAGCGTTGGTGTCAAGTTAGTTATAAACACAGATGCTCATGATAGTTCCTGTTTAGCCGATATGAAATATGGTGTAAGCGTGGCCCGACGGGCGGGATTGGGGACCAACCACGTAATCAACACTTGGCCAGTTACACATTTAAGAAAAGTTCTTCAATCAATTCGGGGGGAAACTTAATGCCTGTGGTGACAGATAAAGTTAAAAAGAAGTTAGAATGGGAAAAGGTAATCCAAAAACTGGCGAAGCTTACTCAAACTCCGCTTGGGGAAGAAATCAGTCAAACATTGGAGCCATCTGCTAAGGCTAATGAAATTGAATCGAAACAGTATGAGACCGGGGAAGCGGTAGAATTTTTATGTCGCGGCGCACATGTTCCCTTCGGGGGCATTAGCGATATCCGGCCTTCTGTGGATTTAGCTCATCGCGGGAGCGTGTTAGGCATGCAAGCGCTTTATGATATTGGCATTTTCTTGGCTAGCGGACGAAAGGTTAGGACTTATCTTCTGACAAAAGGTGGAACCGATTATTTTGTCAAGCTAGGGGCCTCAATGCCGTTGATCCCTAAATTACAAGCGGAACTGGAGCGGTGCGTTTTTAGTCCTAATGAATTATCCGATAATGCCAGCCCCGTTTTGGAACTGCTAAGGAGAGAGCTAGCAAGGTTAGAGAATAGGATACGTGATCATTTGGATAATATGATCCGATCGACTAATACTCGAAAGTACTTGCAAGAGGCCCTAATTACTATGCGCAATGAACGCTATGTTTTGCCGGTAAAACAGGAATATCGCCAGCAAGTGCCAGGCATTGTTCATGACCAATCGGCTAGTGGGGCCACGTTATTTGTCGAACCATTAACTACCTTTGAATTAGGAAACCGGCTACGTGAAGTCCATACCAAGGAAAAACAGGAGGCCGAGCGCATTTTGGCTGAACTGTCCTATATGGTGGGGCAAGAAGCGGGGTTACTGAGCACCTTATCAGTCCAATTGGGCCAACTGGATTTTATCTTGGCGAAAGGCAAGCTGGCCCTGATTCAAGATGCTTCTTTGCCTAGAATAAGTGATGCTCATTATTTAGAGCTTCGCCAGGCCCGAAACCCTTTACTCGGTGAGGATGTTGTACCGGTGGACATATGGTTGGGGCGTGACTTTCAAGCACTTGTTATAACGGGCCCAAACACCGGCGGAAAGACAGTCCTCATCAAAACTGTTGGCTTACTGGTTCTTATGCATCAGTCTGGCTTACACATTCCGACGCAAGCCGGCAGTGAGCTACCTATATTCAAACATGTGTTTTGTGATATAGGGGATGAGCAGAGCATTGAGCAGAGCTTGAGTACATTTTCCGGCCATATGGGTAACATCATTGATATTCTACAGCATTGTACTGCTGATTCTTTGGTGTTGTTGGATGAACTTGGTGCTGGGACGGATCCTAGTGAAGGAGCGGCTTTGGGAATGGCTGTTTTGGAATATTTAACTGAAAAACAAGCAATGACAATTGCTACCACACACTACAGTGAACTAAAAGCATTTGCATATAGCCAGCCTAAAGTAGAGAATGCTTCAGTGGAATTTGATCCTATCACGTTGCAACCGACATATCGTCTGGTTATTGGTCTCCCCGGTCGAAGCAATGCTTTAGAGATCGCAACCCGCCTTGGTCTTGATCAAGCAATTGTAACAAAAGCCCGCTCGTTTCTCTATTATGCTGACGCCCAGGCAGACGCCCTCATCCGCAGCCTAACCGAAAAGCGACAGCAACTTGACCGGCTAATAGCAGACGCGAGTAACGCTAAATTGCAAGCGGAAAAAATCAAAATGGAGCTGGAAGAACGGTGGCAGGAATTACTATCAAAAAAAGGCGGTCTAATACGGCAAGCTCAGGAGGAAGCTATGCTCACCGTGAATCACGCCCGCCGAGAAAGCGAACGTATTATTAGAAACCTTAGGAAGAAAGGCTCATCTTTGCTTGAAAAGGAGCGGACACAGCTAGCCGAAGCAACCCGAGCGGCTTTAAGCAAAGTGCAGAAGCTGGTTCACAATAAATCGCAGCCGATGGAAGGCCCTCTCTTAGCAGAAAAGCCCACGAAATCAGATCCACCCCTTGAAGCAGGGCAACCTATTTATATTCCGCACCTAAAGGTGAAAGCGACTGTTATCGACCCACCTAATCCGGAGGGGGATGTGAAAGTGCAAGCCGGGATACTCAAGATGACCCTACCGGTACAACAAATACAGGTGGCCACTGCTGTAGATAAAAAGCAGCAGCCGCCTTCAAGTCATACCATAGCCAGTGCTAAAGCCCAGACAATCTCGCCGGAATTGGATTTCAGAGGTCTTACTGTAGACGAAGCCCTATATTTACTGGATAAATATCTTGATGATGCCCGTCTAGCAGGCCTGACCCGGGTTCGGCTCATTCATGGTAAGGGCACAGGTGCGTTACGTCAAGCAGTGCATGATTACCTTAACGGGCAACCGGGAATTAAGTCATTTTCTTTAGGTAGTTATAAGGAAGGTGGAACAGGGGTTACCATTGCGCACCTAAAAGAATAAAGAACTGTTATGCTGCTTGAATCTAGCATTATGCCGCACAAAATCAAAACGGCTACCCCGGCACTAGCCGTGATTAGATTGCTCTCCGTTGCCTTGATCATTGATGTTCCCGAAAGAGCTGCTTTCATTATTTGGTTCTCCATCACCATGTCCGTAATTATTTGAATCTGATTCGGGCGAGTGCCTTTCATGGATGGGGCAGATCCCTTTCGGCTCAGTTCCCAATATAAATTGTTTAAGCATTGGATCAGGGCAGTATTGTGTGGCCAAAGCTCCACTCTCGGGACAAATATATAGTTCCACTAATGAGGAAACCGGTGCTTCATGTAGGGTACAAAATTCGACAGGCATTTCCTCCTCAATGTCCAAGGGTTTTTTGCCATCGGTACGGGAAGCATACGGTGTTTTTCTTTCAATGAACACTCTGGCCTCCGGTGCCGGACAATACTCGGTGGCCAATTGCCCTGTTTCGGTGCAGACAGTGGCAGTGACATGAACATCGCATGTAGTCGTAGGCTGGGTGCCCTGGATAAAATAGTCTGTAACAAGGTTTTCAACTGGGCATAGGTTGCCTGGCAGTAATCCTGATTTATTGCATACGGTTGTTCTTACTAGACCACCCGGTATAGTAAAGCTTTGGATGGGGGAATTGGCTAAAGCTTCCTGCATAAATTGGCCCCAGATTCTGGCGGGAAAACTGCTTCCGATATTATGACGACTCAAGAAGGTGCGGGCACCTTCCTTTTGAGCGTCAGAACCGATCCACACGGCTGCTGTTAGGTCGGGAGTGTAACCCACAAACCAAACGTCATTGTTGCCAGTGGTGGTGCCAGTTTTACCGGCCGCTGGTCGGCCAATAACACCTGCTGAGCCGCCGGTACCGCGGGTAATCACCCCCCGCAGCATATCAGTCATAACAAAACTGACCTGGGGCGAAAGTACCCGTTCACAAATAGGCTCATGCTTCCAAATTACCACGCCCTTGCTGTCTTTGACTGAAATTACCGGGGAAGGGTAGACTTTGGAACCACCATTGGCCAAAACTCCATAAGCGGCCGCTATTTCCAATGGTGAAACACCGTCGGTCATGCCGCCCAAGGCCAAAGCTAGCTGTTCGTCATTGTGTGTTCCGGATTTTACCAGGGTTGTAATTCCCATTTGTTCTGCAGTAGCAATTATATTAGCGGGCCCGACTTGTTCGGCCAATTTTACAGCCATAACATTGATAGATCCTTCAATGCCTGTCCTTAAGGTAGTGAGGCCGCGAAATATATGGTTATGATTGCTTGGCCATTCCTTACCGTTATATGTGGTGGGAGCATCATCGAGTACGGAGGCTGGGGACCAGCCCTGGGCCAAAGCTGTAGCATATACAAAGGGCTTGAAGGCTGAGCCTGGCTGACGTATTGCCTGGACGGCTCGGTTAAATTTGGTTTGGACCCAATCTCGACCACCTACCAATGCTTTAATATAGCCAGTATATGGATCTAGTGCAATTAAGGCCCCTTGGGGCTGGGTAATGCCGTTTTCATCTGTTTCTCCTTCGGGAAGGCTTTCCAATAGGGTCTTTTCCGCTATTGTTTGCATGGATGGATCTAAAGTGGTGTATATTTGCAGGCCTCCGCGATAAATCGCATCGTAGACCCCCCTTTCCGAGCCATAGGTAGGAAGTAACTCTTTCACCAAAGTGGATATTACGTAGTCAATAAAATAAGGTGCGGGTCGCTGAACATCTGTTTGGGCGGATTTAATTTCCAGCGATTGCTGTTTAGCAGCGCTAGCAGTCTCTGTGCTGATAAAACCAGCTCTTACCATGTTGTCCAAAACTAATTCTTGCCGAGATTTTGCGGTATCAAACGCTTCAAAAGGGGAATAAAGGGAAGGATTTTTGGTTATTCCAGCAATAAAAGCCGCTTCCGCCAAGTTTAATTCGGATACATCTTTGCTAAAATAGGTGCGGCTAGCGGCTTGAACTCCATAAGCCCCGCGCCCGAAATAGATTTCGTTAAAATACATTTCCAAAATCTGGTCCTTGGTATAACGACGTTCTACCTGTAAGGCTAGAATTGCTTCCTGGACTTTTCGTTTCCAGGTCTGTTCCTGAGTAAGGAATGCGTTTTTAACCAATTGTTGGGTAATGGTACTACCGCCTTCAAAAGATTGCCGGGATGCTATTCGCCAAAGGGCGCGGGCGATGGCCCGTGGGTCAACGCCAAAGTGTCTATAAAACCGAATATCTTCAGTGGAAATAAAAGCTTGTTGTAACTCTTTCGGGGTTTTTTCCAAACTCACAGGTAAACGGTTTTCTTCGGCGTGAAGCCGCGTGAAAATACTCCCGTTAGCATCATAAATTGTAGAAGTCACATTAGTTTCTGCTAAAACAACGGGATCAAAAGGCGGCATTGTCCGCACGCAGCTGACCAAGAAAGCGATTAGCGTCCCTGCTATCAGTAAAACAAGAACAGTAACGAGAAAAAAGGGAACCGGAAAATTCCCCCGTTTTTTCTTGGCCATGGAAGCTCCTCCTTAATTGTTGCTAGCTTATTTGTTGAAAAGCAGTTGCTTTATATTGTTCGACACCACGATCTAATATCCTGCCCTAATTTATTGGTAGGTCATAGAGGTTATTTTCCCCGCTATTTAAGATCTAGACGGGATTGTATTCTCTCTTCGGGACATTTTCCCTTGTTGTCTAATGAGACATTATCGCTTTTCCACCAGTCTCAAGTTAAAGAAGGGTTAAAGAACTTGAGTTTCCGCAAAAATCCCAATGGCTAACGGTTCGGAATGAAAGGTGGGGTAAATAGCCCCAAAAACGCCAATAAAAGTAGCATTTTACCCAATAAATTAAAGAAAAGCCCTCCAAAGTTTAGTATAATAAGGTTAGT
>DATERQ010000050.1:0-3189 GCA_035271345.1 bacterium
CCACTACATGATTGTCCGCTGTTGGTGTGTTCATTCTGGCCCCCCCTCGGTCGTCACTCGGTCGCCTTTATTTATCTTATTCCTGCCGGCAAGATGCCATGACAAAAAAGGTCAAGCCTTGTATAGCTCGACCTCGTCTCCGGTGGGGTTTAAGTCTAATATAGTTTTTCCACCTTAACACCCTTGAAATAGTGGTGGATGATCTCTTCTGGGTTTTTTCCTTGTTGTGCCAATGAATGGGCACCCCATTGACACATACCAACACCGTGCCCGTAACCGCATCCCTTGAAGGTGATTTCATCGTCTTTTACCTGAATATCGTCGATAAGAATCGATTTAAGGCGGGTACCGCCGAGAGCTACTCGCAGGTCTGCTCCCGGAACCGTAGTACCAAAGACATTAATCTTTACTGCCCGGCCAGTGGCGCCGTGATTAGCGATGCTAACAGTATTTTCGCTCCCCGGTTGCAGCCCCATCTTTTTTAAGGCTGCTTCCAATTCTGAACGGGAAAAGGTTGCCGTCCAAGCCTTATCCTGCCAAGGCGCGTCCTTTACTCCGGGGTTATGCACGCTTTTGATGTAGGGCGGCTCCGACTCCTTGAAATTAAGTCCTTCCTTTGCCGACGCCGTTTCTTCCCCGGCATAGGCACAAAACCACGCCTTCACCAAATCACCCTGGTATGAAACCACTTTCCCACGGGTGCTTGCTGCCGCTTTCCGAACATTATTGTTTATCCGGGTCGGGTCATAGGCTTGGAACTCTTCCACCTTAGTGGATACATCGGTACCATGCAAAGACTGGGTACCTCCCTTGCTGGCCAGCGCTTCAAGAGTAAAGGTTCGGGCTAAAATAGCCTGGGCTGCCAAGGCCTGGGCAGGCCAAGATGGATCCATTTCCGCCGCCACCACGCCAGCAACGTAATCCTCCAGCATGATCTCCTTTTTTTGGCCGCTCTCGTTGTCAAACAAGGTCAAATTAGGCTCTCGACCCGACCGGGCCACAGCAACTGGATCCGTCTTCCCTGTTTGTTGACCAGGTGCCTTTCCCCCTCTTTTAAAGCAGCCCGCTACTAGCACCAACAGCAATAGCATTAAGACCAAGGTTCTCCTTTGTATCAACAACTGAACCTCCTCCCTAAATCCTTGGCCTTAGTATAATCATTATTTCACCCTGTTAATCCACCCGGCAACTGCTATTGGTTGCATTTATTCCTTCATCTGCTCTTTCATCTGCAATAACACGATAAAGACTAGCCGCCTGGGCAGCGCGAATACCCTCCGCCAGAGCCAATACTTCCACCACCAGGCGTCGCCGTCCTAAATATAATTCCAACTTGTCCCCAACCTCGACTTCGTTAGCCGGTTTAGCTACTTTGTTGTTAATCTGTATCCGGCCCCGTTCTGCTGCCTCTTTGGCCAAAGTCCGACGCTTTATCAGCCGGGATACTTTAAGAAATTTGTCCAGGCGCATTTTTCATCCCCCCTGCCCACGCTGTCACTGATTCAGATGCAAAAAGCCAGGTTCCGCTCAGAAACCTGACTTCTGCTAATTGTCATATCCCCCCATGGAAGCACTATTACTCGTCCACAGCCCTCCGTAGGGCTTTGCCGGCTTTAAACGCCGGCAGTCTGCTGGCTGCAATATCAATCTCTTCCCCAGTTTGGGGGTTACGCCCTTTACGGGCAGCTCGATGGCGAACCTCAAACGTACCAAAACCAATAATCTGCACTTTTTCTCCGCTAGCCAAAGTCTCCGTAATCACTTCGAATAAAGAGTTTACTACCCTGTCAGCGTCTTTCTTGGTTAAGCCTGCTTTTTCTGCTACAGCACCCACCAATTCGGTTTTGTTCAATTGTGTTCCCTCCTCAATCATTCCCACTCTGCAAAAACCTGGCTAATACACCATTCGGGGTAAGCCGCCGCTTCGTACTCTTATTCTCCAAAAACAGCCAAGTTCCTTCCTAATAACAAGATTTAAGTATTACATTCTTGTTCCTTGGCTTGTTCCCATAGATTATCCATTTCCTCTAATGTTAAATCCCCCCACGATATTCCTGTCAACTTTGCCTGTTGCTCAATGTAGTGAAAGCGCCGTTCAAATTTGGCCGTCGTGCTTGCCAGGGCCAATTCTGGTTCCACCTGGAAGAAACGAGCCACATTCACAACAGCAAACAGTAAATCACCCAGCTCCTCAGCCACAGCATGAAAATCGTTGTCGGCCGCAGCGGCCTTGACCTCCGCAGCCTCTTCCGCCAGTTTTCCCCATGCCCCGTTAATACTAGGCCAATCAAACCCTACTCTCGCCGCCCGCTGTTGGATCTTATAGGCACGCATTAGCGCCGGCAACTGTAGCGGTATTTGGCCCAAAACACTATCTGACTTCGCACTCATCTCCCTTTCCTGCTGTTTAATATCGTCCCATTTCTCCACTACTTCGTGGCTATCCTTTAATTCCAACGCGCCAAACACATGGGGATGCCGGCGCACCATCTTATCCACTATGCCCTCAATCACATCATTGGCATTGAAAGCCCCAGCCTCTTCTGCAATTCGGGCCTGAAAGACAATCTGTAACAGTAAGTCTCCCAACTCTTCCTGTAGTTTATTCATATCGTTTTCGTCAATGGCCTCCACCACCTCATAGCACTCTTCTATTAGGCAGGCGCGCAATGAAGTGTGTGTTTGCTCACAATCCCACGGGCAGCCATTCGGTTGCCGCAGAGCCGCTATTACATCTACCAGTGGATCCAGCGGCACCTGGCAACCGGGCAGCTTCTCCCCGCCGTTATTCATGGCATTACCTCCTCTTCGGATTAAGGCGGCTAAGCATTTTACCTTTGACCGCTCCCAACAAAGCCATGTCGTCAGGCCCCAACGCCCGCACTATTATCAGTGATAACCCATACGTTATTATTCCTAGCCCTATAGCCGCCAGTGCCGCCAGGTGGCTTCCCACAGCCGGCGCTAACGAACGGTAGCCAACTACCACCATGGCTGCCATGCCTACGGTGGCAGCCGCCGGTTTTAACAAAATCTCAGTAGTATCCCAGGGTAGGCCCACAAGTCGATCAATAAAATATGTGTTGAGAAGGGCAACGACAGCGTAAGTAACCACGGAAGCCCAAGCAGCACCCTTAATGCCAAGGGCTGGTATAGCAGTAAGAATATAAGTGAGTGCTACCTTCACCA
>DATERQ010000051.1:0-5011 GCA_035271345.1 bacterium
CACCGCCGGTATTTCCTATAAATAAGTCCATATACGAAGGCAAGGTACCAGCAGCAGTTCCTTTGAGGATTGAAAGAGGCGTAGCCCCAGTTACCGTATCCAAGGGTAAGGGAAAATTACCGGCCACATACTGCGGCCAAGCCGCCAATAAAAATGCACGGGCGGTGAGAGCCGGGTTAACAAAATTATAGCCCAGGCCGCCAAAAGTCTGTTTAACAACGACAATTGCAAATGCTGATCCAATGACCACCAGCCACCATGGAGCCGTCGCAGGTAAGTTAAACGCCAGTAAAAGACCGGTAACAACAGCACTTCCATCTTTTATCGCCAATTCCTTTCCTAACGCCTTTTGTGTCACGGCCTCGGCGACTACAGCCGACAGTACACCAATTATCATTAACATAAGTGAGCGGAAACCAAAAAAATAGGTGCTGACTGCAGCAGCCGGGAGCAAAGCCACCACCACCTGCCACATGAGCCAATCCACTGTTTCTTCAGCCCATATGTGCGGCGACGAAGATACCCATAGCTCCCTTTGTTCTGTTAGAATAGTATTGCCCGTCATTTTCACTCCCCCTAGTTCCTCCGACGCCGCTGCGCCAGTACTTCAGCTTTACCTAACCGGAGCGATGCCACCAAGTGCCGCTTCGATGGGCACACGTAAGCACAGCAACCACATTCTATGCAATCAGCAACATGCAAACGCTCCGCCTGCTCCCATTGATCCAACCGACAATATTGATCCAGTAAAGTAGGCACCAAACCCATGGGGCAAGCATCCACACAGCGGGCACAACGAATACAGGCTCGCTCCGGCGGTGATTCCGCTTCTGCAGGTGAAAGCACCAGTATACCCGATGTACCTTTCATCACTGGCACCTCAGCGTTAGATTGCGCGATTCCCATCATGGGACCACCGCAAATCAGTTTGCCCACTATCCCTTCCAACTGGCAATAGGACAATAACTCGCTAAACAAGGTCCCGATTCGCACTCTAAGGTTGCCCGGGCTTTTAAGTGGTGTGCCGGTTACAGTGACAACCCTTTCCACCAATGGTTTCCCATAAGTTAGAGCCTGTGCCAAAGCATAGGTTGTGCCTACGTTCTGCACCAAAGCTCCGGCATCCACCGGCAACCCTCCAGAAGGAACTTCCCGCCCTAAAATAGCGGCGATCAATTGCTTTTCTGAGCCTTGGGGATATTTTGTGGTAAGGGGTACTACTTCAATAGCTTCTCCCGCCGTTAAAGCCATTTGTAAGGCCGCGATAGCTTCGGGTTTGTTATCTTCGACCCCAATATACCCCTTTTCGGCCCCGGTAGCCTTAAGCCAAGCATTAAGGCCAAGGATAATCCCCTCCGGGTCTTCCATCATCAGGCGGTAATCACAAGTCAGGTAGGGTTCACATTCAGCCCCATTTACAATGACCGCAGTGCAGGCTTTTCCCGGGGGCGGGGAGACCTTGACATGGGTTGGAAACATAGCCCCCCCCATGCCCACCAGGCCGGCTTTACGGATTAGATTTTTAATGCCCTCTGCAGTTAAATCAGGCTGGATACCGCCCTGACTTTTTATCCATGAATCCTGGCCATCACTTTCAATGATAACAGACAGGCTGCTGCGCCCGGTGGGGCATGGCATAGGTTTTATGGCACTGACCCGGCCGGAAATGCTAGCGTGAACAGGGGCGGAGACAAAGGCATCATTGTCGCCAATTTTTTGCCCGGCCAACACCATATCCCCTACTTCGACCGCTGGCTCGCAAGGGGCACCTCCGTGGGCTAAAGGGATCACCACCTTCGATGGCAGCGGTGCTGTCATAATAAGGCTGTCTTTTGTCCTATCTTTAGCCGGTGCCGGATGAACACCACCCAAAAAAGTCCTTAGTTTCATATTGGAACCTCACCTCTTTGTTGCTGAAATAATTTAGCCTCCACAACCTCCACTATTACCTATTACCTCTTGCCTCTTACCTCCACTATAAACTCCTCTTTATTCGACAGCAGCCTGTTAAAATCCTTGTTTTATTGCCCTGCTGCCACTAAACAATCTAGATACCGTTGTTCATTATAGCATAAATCAGGGTTGATTTTATCCGATAACTAATAATACCATTTCCAGATTCCTCCAGGCCGCCGTTAAAAATAAAGCGTCCACCGCCTGGCTCTGCCAGCGTTAACGCTCATCAAATGGTTTGTATATAATTATTGACCCTTAGTCATGCTGCAGACGCCACGTTTCACTATAGACGCTAAACCGTTCATCTCGAACAAAGCCAACCACGGTTATCCCTAAGCGTCGAGCCCAGTTTACACCTAAGTGGGTTGGAGCCGATGGCGATATCAATACCGGAATTCCGGCCACCACTGCTTTAAAAACTATATCGGCTGATATTCTGCCACTTAACAACAACACCTTATCCTCAGCGGTAATAGTATTAATAATCATATGACCAATTACCTTATCCACTGCATTGTGGCGTCCGATATCCTGGCGAAAAAGAACCAGGCCCTGTTTTGTCCCCAGCCCAGCATTATGAACACCACCAGTGAGTTTAAATAACGAGGAAGATCCATCCAGTTGGTTGAGTAGCTCTAAAACCAGTTTCGGCTTCATTTTTAAGGGCGCAGTTATCGGAAATAGTTTAAGGTTATCCTGCCAACAATGATAATAGCCGGGCCCTTGTTGGCAACTAGGGATGAAGGATGGCGGGATCGAGGCATCTGCTCTGACCTTGTTCCCAGGTATACGTACATATACTACACCCTCCGCCGGAACGGTCTCAAGTCCCAGTAAATCATTTTTACCCTGTATAATCCCAGTAGCACTGAGGTATCCCACCGCTAATTCATCTAAGTGCTCCGGTGAGCAGTGCAACCGTACCAACTCGCGCTCGTTTAAATAGACGGTAATTGCATCCTCTCGCACAACCACGTCTTTTATCGCTGTCCAGGCTCCTTTGGCCCATTTGGCAATGTCCATGGTCACCGTTGGCTCCACTGTTTTTCTCCCCCATGCCGTAACATTCTTTCGGCCTTTTGTACATCTGCGGCAGTATTAACATTAAAAAAGCTATTGAAATCGGGATCGTATTTCTTGATCTCATTTTCATTGATATGCAACACTCGGAGCGGCGCCGTCAAAAGGGAATTTAATTTAAAATTTCTGTTCCTTAACTGGATTCGGATTAGGGGTAGGATATCGTAACGATAAAAGGAATGTAGCGGCTCCACGTATTGGCCCAAGCGCGGGACTACCACGTCATAGCCCCGCCCTTGTTCTTTGAGATATTGAATAAGCCCCCTGTTTAAAAATGGCATATCACAGCCGGTAACAAAGTGCATGCCTTCACCGGCGGCAACTAAACCCGCCTCAATACCGCTTAGCGGGCCATAACCCGGATGTATGTCTTTCACCACAGTTCCAGGGAAATCCCCATACATACTTGGGGTGTTAGTAACTAAAATAAGCCGGGGGCAGATTGGGGTCAAGCGTGCAGTTACATAGTTCAGCAGGGCCCTGCCAGCCAAAACATATAGTGCCTTATTGGTTACCCCCAAGCGTTTACCTTTTCCCCCGGCTAGAATTATAGCGGCCACGACCCCACCCCATTCCATTTAAACTGTACTGTGGCCTATTATTCTGGTAGCAACAAATTATTTCTCTTCTGACGGTTTAATATAGATTAGATAATAGCCAGTAGCAACAATCAAGGCCCCGCCGATAAAGTTGCCCAGCGTAACTGGAATCAAATTGTTAGAAATAAAGCTGCCCCAGGTGAGTCCTGATATATCCTTGCCCAACATTTCCACGATTTTTGCATCCGCCTTCAACAAAATACCTGCTGGTACAAAGTACATATTGGCAATACTGTGTTCAAATCCACTGGTTACAAAGGCAGCAATGGGAAAAAACATACCCCAAAGCTTGCCACCTATGTCTTTGGCGGCCAAAGCAAACATCACGGCGATAGTCACCAAGACATTACATAAAATACCCCTGGCCACTGCCGCCCCAAAACCCATCTGCACCTTAGCTAAAGCTATGCCCAAAGCGCGCACTCCCACAGCCCCTCCGTTGGCTTGCCAAAGCCCGGTAGCCGCCATTAGCCAGACCATCAGGAGTGAGCCGAAAAAGTTGCTAAAATAAACCAGCACCCAGTTCTTCAGCAGCTGGCCCCAAGTAATTACACCCGTATAAGCAGCGGGGACCATGAGGTTATTGCCTGTCCACAGCTCAGCCCCGGCAATCACCACCAGCATTAAACCCAGGGTAAAAGTTACACCCATCATTACCCGGGTTACACCATCGCCAAAGAAGCCACCCATGTCATTGGTAGCAATGGTAGCTAACTGAGCTGCCAAAGCAATATACACACCGGCCAAAATGCCCAGCAAGATCATATTAGCGCTGCTAAGATTACCTTTTGCTTTTCCAACATTGAGTAGCCCTTTTGCGTTTTCGGCTGGATTATTAAACAATTGTATAAACCTCCCTTGAAATCGGCTTCGAATACCTGCACCTTTTTACCTTTTACCTTAGTAAGCCGGCAGCGGCGGCGCAAGAGAACAGTTTCGCAGCGCCGCTGTCGGCAAAAACACACTTACTTTATTTTTTCAACTTTTATAGCCGAAACCTTAAATTCAGGAATTCCCGACAAGGGGTCGAAAGCGGTTTGAGTAAGAACATTGGCTGCCGTCTCGCTGAAGTGCATGGAAATAAACATTAGCCCCTGTTTCACTCGATCGGTGATCTCGACTTTAGGTGTAATTGATCCGCGCCGCGAAATTGCCCGTACAATCTCGCCGTCTTTTATCCCCAACTTGGCCGCATCCTGAGGGTGAATTTCTAACAGCCCGCACGGTGCCAATTCATTCAAGCCTTCAACCCGCCTGGTCATGGTAGCGCCGTGATAGTGGTATAAAATTCTACCGGTAGTGAGCATGAAGGGGTACTCCTCATCCGGAAGTTCTGCCGCCGGTTTATACTCCACTGGGGTGAACTTGCCGAGACC
>DATERQ010000052.1:0-6010 GCA_035271345.1 bacterium
AACGTAGCCCATCCGACCGACCCAATGCTTGCGGGGTTGGAACCGGGTGTCATATTAGCAGGCTACTGGCTAGCCCGGCCTCCATGCTAGTTGGGAAACTTAGGGGGCTAGCCCAAGTTGGATCCAGTTTCCGGGAGCCAATGCGGGTGAATAAAAAAGCGGAAACTACGCTCGTAGATGCCCTTGTGGGCTTATCTTTGGACGGGGGGTGCAATTCCCCCCCGCCTCCACCAACTAAAAACACTGTCTTGGATACAATGTGTGTTTGCTAAAAATAGCGGGTTCATATTGCAGACAGAACTTGAAACCGAATAATGTAGGGGCTTTGAGGTTATGAGAATGACTTTAAAAGCCCTTGTTTTTGTTTGTGGCGGCGATTAGGCTGGAACCCTATATATGCAGGTTATTGGCGGAGGAAAATGGGATGTGTAATAGGGATGGTACCCTCAGGCAGGTCTTATTTTTGAACCTAAGGAAAATAGGGGGCGAAAAAGCCGGGCGATCGCTGTGGATTGCCCGGCTTGGGGTTTGGTGGCACCTACAGAACTGTTTCCACCCTATTTTTCCCGCGGAGTTTAGCTAAATGCAATGCTTTGTCGATAAGCATAAATTGATGTTCGTGTTCTGCGCTAGTTTGCATTAGCGCGACACCGAAACTGGCGGTGATGTGGCAATGGGTGGTGCCGGTGTGAAAAGCTGCTTGGGAAATCAGGTGGCGTAATTTCTCCGCTAAAGCTATCGCCGACGGCAAAGAAGTCTGCGGCGCTAAGATCATAAATTCTTCGCCGCCAAAGCGAAAGGCGATATCGGCTTGTCTGATATGGGTGGTGATAAGTTGGGCCAATTGCACCAGCACTTCATCACCCGCTAAATGGCCGTGAGTGTCGTTAATTTCCTTGAAGTTATCGATATCCAGCAAAATAAGCGCCGACTGGTGCCCGTAGCGCTGTAGGGCTGATACTTCATTTTTTATCTTCTCAGTAAGGAAATGCCGGTTATAAAGGTTGGTCAAAGGATCGTGATAGGCCAGCTGCTGTAATTGTCGCTGTTGTTCACTAATCTGGCGTTGTTGGGTGATATTAAGATAATTGTAATGCCAAAACATAATGCTAAGTAACAGGCCCAAGCCCACCGCGGTAGCCCCGTTGACTCGGTTAGACAGCAATACCTGATAATCAGTTATTGTGAGAGCGATGGAATTGTAATAGATAAAATAAGAAACCAGACCCATGGTAATCGACACGGCCGGGCGTAATAAGAAAACGATGCCGAAAACTACGTAAACGATCAACAGCGGTGTGATGCTGGTCGTTACTAATTGATCAATAGTGGCAATAACGATACCGGAGAGAAGGACCACAGCGGGTACAATGTATTGGATGATCTTCATGACATAATTTATACGCGGTCTTTTTCTTAAGGAGGCACTGACTAGAAGGACGGCGATATAAAAGAATAATAAAATGCTGTGGGCGAGAATGATGCCCTGCCCCCAGGCTTCGGATGGGGCAGCGGTGCTAGTAAAAGCAATGATATCAACTATGCGGAAGAAGGCGGACACCCCAGACAAATAAAAAATGCGGTGGATATTGATAAGGGTGCAATCCGCTAAGATGGTATTGTTGTTATGCCACATGATAGATAGTTTATCAAATAGTGGCAGGCTGCGGGCAGGAGCAGCTGTTGGTTGTGGTTCAGGCGGGTTGCTCATCCTTGTCCACCGTACCTTTGTTATCATTTTGGTGTAGCTGGTTCTCTTTTAGTCTGCTAACATTATTATATATTGTTAACTACCAGAAAAGCCAGAGGATCAGGTCCATATAATGCAGGATAAATAAAGAAGAAGCTGTAGCCATCCGGGTAGCCTTGCTAAATGCTCTTTATGTTTGTACTTATTGTTCCCGGCGTTTCATAATGTCAAATTCTCCCCATAGCCGTACTTCTGTCAGCATTTCTATCCCGCGGTCGGCGGCTTCCTTTTGAACCAACCTTATAAGTGAATATACATCATTGGCTTTAGCCCCACCCAGGTTGACGATGAAATTGGCATGGACTGGGGATATTTGGGCTCGGCCAACTTGTGCGCCCTTTAAGCCCATGTCCTCGATAATTTTACCGGCATAGCCTTGTGCAGGGTTGCGGAAGGTAGATCCGCAACTAGGCAGTAGTGGTAATTGGCTCCGTTTTTTCTTGCTGTTAGCAATAGTTTGCAAAAGAATGGGTTTGGGTTTAGCTGAGATCGCCAATTTAGTTTCAAGCACGATCAAGGCTTGGTGTTGAAAAATACTACTGCGATAGTTAAAGTTGTGCTTTGCTTGAGGCAGCCGCAAGATGTTACCATGCAAATCCATAACCAGGCTTTCGCGCACGAATTCGCCTAGAGAAACACCATGGGCCCCAGCGTTCATAAAAATACCTCCACCGACGGTGCCGGGAATTCCGGCCAGACTTTCGAAGTTGCCCCATCCGTCTCGGGCAAGTCGAGAGATTAAATGGTCTAGCGGTAAGCCAATACCTACCCGAACGCTTCTTTCTTTAATGGAAAAGTGGGATAGCTTTCGCGCTAAGCGGATAACAAGGCCGGACACACCGGCATCGCTGACCAAAAGGTTGGTACCATTCCCCATAATATATACCGGTATTTTTTGCTCCCGGGCGAAGTGTAAAGCTGTTTTGATATCGGTGGCCGAGGCTGGTTCGCAAAAATACTGGGCCGGTCCGCCAATTTTGTACGAGGTATAGTTTTTTAGGGGTACATATTCTTGAAATTCCATTTGTACATCATCAACCTCCGCAAAAATATTTTACAATAACATGTTTCCAGGAAAAACCTTTATAAAAATTAGCTGGAAAACCAGGGAAAATGGTAGCGGCGTCGAATACTTTAATGTAGGGAGGTTCAAGGGCATATAACCAAAGGGGGTGCCCTATTAATGCAATGCAAGCCCGTTCGAATTTCGCGGCTAGCGTTGGCTGTTGCTCTGTTAATGTTGGCTGTTAGTTTAATTGGGTGCGGCGAATTGGCTTCGTTCCAAAACGAAGAACTAGCAGAAGCTTCAGGTGCTGGAAACCAACCAGTCACAGTCTATTATATCACACGGAAGGGCAATTACTTGGTTCCGGTTAATGCTGCGGTGCAGCTAGATGACGATATTTGCAGCAATGTGGTTAAAAAAGTATTGGCGGGGCCCCAAGACCTAGACCTACAAGAAGTTTTATTGTCGCCGTTTCCCCGCGGTGTGCTTCTAAAATATATCTATGCAAGAGATGGTCGAGTTTGCGTTGATTTAGTAGGCGACGCGATTATAACCATGGAACAGGACCAATTGCAACGGGCTTTACACAGTCTAATTTTTACCCTAGGCGAATTGCCGAATGCGGATATAAAGTCAATCGAGATCCTGGTGGATGGGATGTCCAACAATAACATGTTGCTGGAACGTCCGGACTACGTGAACGAAATCCCAGGCGAACCCGATGATGGTTGGCCGGCGACGGTGTTTTTTAGCTATAATGATGCTTGCTTAGTGCCGGTGACGGTGAAGTTAGCCTCAGGTACAACCGATATGCTTAAGGCAACCCTGGATCAATTGCTGGCCGGACCTCGCGGTATACCTTACCTGTCGTCGGTGTTTCCCCACGGGACCCGGTTGTTGGAATATGATCTAAAAGGAGGACTTCTTAGGTTAAATTTTTCCAAAGAAGCAGTGCTTTTAGACCGGAAGGGGAATATCCGAAAAGAAGAACAGAGCCCGGCTATTGGTTCGTTGGCGTTGACTTTAGGACGATTTACCGACATTGATCAGTTCCAAATACTTATCGACGGTGAGCCTTTGATTAAAAAGCCGCTAAAGGTGCCACGAAGCTATTTAGACCTGGAAAACATGGTCAAGGCCCAACCGGAACGAGGTTAGGGCCTTTTCCTTTGGAGGCCTCGGCTAGCAGGATAATGTCTATTTTAGGCGAAGATAGCAGAATGAATTGAAGCAAACATCTGTAGGAGGCATTGCACTATGAAGCGTTATTTAGGGGCACCTTGTTGGTGCTTGCTGCTGGGTTTATTAATTGTATTAGTACGCCCGGTCTTGGCAGCGGGACAGCCCATCACACTTATTATTGATGAACAGCGAGTGGAGACCGATGTGGCTCCAGTTATTCATAATGACCGCACCATGGTCCCTTTACGTATTATTTCGGAACAGCTAGGGGCCCAAGTACATTGGGATGATGCCACCCGCACGGTAACAGTGGGTGCGGCCGCCAATGTTATTGAGCTCGGCATTGGGAAGTATGTAGCCATTGTCGGAGGCGAAAGGAAGGAATTGGACGCGGCTCCGATAATTGTGGGTGACCGAACCATGGTACCCTTGCGCTTTATTGGTGAGGCATTGGGTGCCGAGGTGCACTGGGATGGTTCTACCCGTACCGTGTATGTATATGGGGCTAAAGCAGAGGTGCGGCAGATAACTTTGCAAAAGGATGTGGGGCGCGAAATAGTAAGTGTAAAAGGAACCGGGCGTTTGCAGGGAACCGTGACCCAGGCTAAGAATATGGTTATTGTTAAGTTGCCGGAAGCAGAACTACTTATGCCAGGGGGGCTTCCCCAGCTTGAAGGAGACCTGGTAAAAGGTGTGTCCATACGGCCATCCACTGTGGGTGAAACTAAAGGGGTAGAAGTTGTGATCAACCTACGGGAATACACCCCTTTTACCGTGAGTAGCGAACCGGGTGAACTATTGGTACTGCTACCGTACCGGGTGGAAGGGTTAGATTACCACCGGAAAGTAGGTGGAGAGGTTTTAACCATTGCCACCACAGGTCAAGTGCCATACAATATAGAACAGCAAGCAGTACCAGAACGTTTGGTAATACAGCTACCGGGGATTGTTTCCAGCCCTGGATTAGATTTGCCTACCACTGACAGCTTACTCAACAAGGCGGTGAAAATTAAAGATGGCCCCGCTGGGGTCACTGTAGTGGTAGAACAAAGCCGGGTCACCAAATTTCGTGTGAGTGCCACTGCATCTGGGCTGGAAGTTTATTTTACACCCCAAATAGTCGACTTGGCTTATGAAGCGGTGCCTGGTGGGGGCAAAGTAAGGATCCGGGCCAGCGGCGAACTAAACTATCAGACCTTTAGCCTTGAAAAACCGGACCGTGTGGTGGTTGATTTTCAGGATACCATACTGGCAGGCGGTGATGTATCTATTGATGTTAATGACGAAACGACGGTTCAGGTGCGCTCCAGCCAATTTGGATTGGATCCGGATGTAACCCGGCTGGTGGTGGAACTGAAATCGTATTTAAGTCATCGGTTCGAACTGGGGCAACAACCGGGTGAACTGATATTGGAACTAAGCGCCAGCCCTGTCCAAGGCCGCTATATTGGCATTGATGCCGGCCACGGCGGCAATGACCCGGGGGCAGTTAGTCCTTCGGGACTGAAGGAAAAAGATTTGAATCGGGATATGGCCGAAAAGGTAGCAGCGATTTTGCGGGCCGCCGGAGCCCGGGTTCTTATGACCAGGGAAGGCGATCTGGAAGTGGATTTGAAAGATCGTTCCGGGCTTGCCAATCAGGAAGGGGTAGAAATTTTAGTCAGCATCCATTGCAATTCTTTTACCGATCGAAGCAAACGGGGTACAGAGGTCTATTACTTTAGAGACGGTGACGGGGGACAGGAATTGGCCCAAGCTTTGCATAAAGCGTTGATTAATTCCTTGGGGCTGCCCGACCGGGGGCTAAAAACCCAAGACTACCATCTGGTGCGGCAGACGAAAATGCCGGCGACATTGGTGGAAGTAGCCTATATGTCAAACCCGGTGGAGGAAAGTCTTCTGGCTGATCCGAGCTTTCGAAGTCGCGCCGCCCAGGCAATAGTAGACGGGATTATGAATTATTTCCGCCATCGTTAACCGGGTCTGAAGGTGGCTTGGCAGGGAATTAAATTGAACCCAGTTAATAAGAATCACTATCTGCCGGCCTTAAACCTGAATTGAATCTATTGTGG
>DATERQ010000053.1:0-6159 GCA_035271345.1 bacterium
GCTTTGGCTAGTGTTATCCACTCGTTGCTGTCTGATCCGAAAGAAATGGGCGAAATGGCGGCTAAGGCCCGGTCTATAGGTCGCCGCGATGCGGCGGAAAGTTTGGTTTATGAAATCATGGAATTAGCTTAAAGTAACACTTTCGAGCCGTGGCGCATAAATTACACTGCTGGTGCTGATATAAAATTTTAGGCCGCGCGGCTAAGTCTGTCGAGAGTGGGAAGGAGAGAACCTGAATGCCGACTAACAGTCGCACCATACACTTCATTGGCATTGGCGGTACTGGCATGAGTGCCATTGCCAAAGTCCTACTTGAAGCAGGAAATACAATTACAGGTTCGGATCTTAGGATCTCTGAGGCAACTGAACGTTTGTCGGCCCAAGGTGCCGATATTCATCTGGGTCACCGCAAGGAAAATTTGCGCTATCCTGATCTAGTGGTAGTGTCATCGGCGATTCCCACTGATAATGTGGAGGTTATGACTGCTTACAAGCGGGGCATCAAGGTAATGCAACGAGGAGAAATGCTGGCAGAACTCATGAGCCAGAGAAAGGGTATCGCCATCGCTGGCGCTCATGGCAAGACCACTACCACATCCATGGCTTCACTGGTGTTGGAAAAAGCCGGGCTAGATCCCACTGTACTTATCGGTGGTGAGCTAAATGATATTGGCGGCAATGCCAAATTGGGGCGCGGCGAGTATTTGATAGCGGAAGCCGATGAAAGTGATGGCAGTTTCTTAAAACTTAGACCACATATTGCTGTAGTTACCAACGTAGAAGATGACCATTTGGATTACTATGGTAGCCTTGACAACATAGTTGCTGCTTTTAAGAGTTTTATCGAAAGGATACCGACAACGGGGGCTGCCATTATTTGTGCTGACAATTGCAATGCCATGAAAATAGCAGCAGCGGCTAATACCAGCCGCCGAATTACGTTTGGCACCAGAGGTCCAGCCGATTATGAAGCTCGCAGTATTAAATTTAAGTCTCTTGCGAGTTCCTGCCAGATTTGGGAACAGGGTCAATATCTCGGCTCATTAAGGCTAATGGTCCCCGGTGTCCATAGTATCCTTAACGCTTTGGCCACAGTAGCTTTAGCCCGGCAGGTGGGAGTCGACTTTGACGTCATTAGGGGGGCTTTAGCCACTTTCCGTGGTGTGCAACGTCGATTTCAACATCTTGGAACCGTAAATGGTGTTTATGTTGTTGATGATTACGGGCATCACCCAACAGAGATTGCCGCAACGCTAAGTGCGGCTAAGCAGGGGAGATTCAATCGTATTATATGTGTGTTCCAGCCGCATCGCTATAGCCGAACCAAATTTCTCCATCGGGAATTTGGCACTGCCTTTCATGAGGCTGATCTTCTTATTATTACTGATATCTATCCTGCTGGAGAGGCTCCCATGGCTGGGGTATCATCACAACTGATCGTTGATGCCGTGGTAGCAGAGTCTGGTCCCGACACAGTTCTCATCCCCGCTTTAAAAGATGTAGTGCCCTACTTATTGAAATTGGTTAAACCAGGGGATATGGTCCTTACTCTGGGTGCCGGTAACATTTTCCAGGCGGGGGTGGAGCTGGTTCAGGGGCTACCTGAGGCTGCACAAACAGTGGAAACCTAGATGCCGGTAAGGCAAAAAAACAGGGGTGTTGCTGCAGTGGATAAGTTTATTATAACCGGCGGCCAGCCGCTGCAGGGGTCAATACGTATCGCAGGGGCTAAAAATGCCACCTTGCCCATTATGGCGGCATCATTGCTTTGCCCTGGCTGTTGCCAATTGACAAATGTGCCCAACTTACGCGATGTACAAATGATGAAGGAAATTCTAACTCTACTTGGGGCTACAATAGAATGTGGTCCCCAGTGGCGAATCATTGATGCTTCTAAAGCGACTTCGATGCCGATACCAGAAGCACTGATGCGCGAAATGCGGTCATCGGTATTTTTGATGGGGGCTCTGCTAAGTCGATTTGGGAAAGCAAAGTTGTCGTATCCGGGAGGTTGTGCTATAGGGCCTCGCCCCATTGATTTGCATCTCAAAGGTTTGGCTGCTCTTGGGGCTGAGATTCATGAGCGCCATGGCTATATTATTGCCGAAGCCGGGGTTTTGGAGGGGGCGGATATCCATTTGGATTTTCCCAGTGTAGGAGCGACTGAGAACATTATGATGGCAGCGGTGCGCGCCCAGGGTGTAACAGTTATTCGTAATGCGGCCAAGGAGCCAGAAGTGGTGGATTTGCAGAACTTCCTTAACAAAATGGGAGCCCAAATTCGAGGGGCGGGCACCGATACAATCAAGATTGTGGGGGTAAGCGAATTAAAGCCGGCCCAACATAGTATAATTCCGGATCGTATTGAAGCGGGGACCTTTATGGTAGCCGCTGCCATGACCGGGGGCTATATTCAGTTGGAGAATGTGATTTCTGAACATACTGAACCAGTGGCGGCCAAACTCCGTGAAATAGGAGCTAGGGTTGATTGCCATGGTGGGCAAATCAGAGTAGGGGCCGAATCAAAACTTAATCCAGCCGATATCAAGACATTGCCTTACCCAGGTTATCCCACCGATATGCAACCCCAGACTATGGCTATGTTGAGTTGTGCCCAAGGCACAAGCGTTATAATTGAAACTATTTTTGCTAACCGGTTTAAGCACGTGGATGAACTGAGGCGTATGGGGGCCCAAATTAGTATCGAAGGCCGGGCAGCCGTGGTGCGTGGAGTGGAGAGATTGAGCGGTGCCGTAGTGGAAGCATCAGATTTAAGGGCTGGAGTGGCCCTGGTCTTGGCCGGTCTGGTCGCGGAAGGGAAAACAACGGTAGATCATGTTTATCATATTGACCGCGGTTACGATGGTTTGGAACAAAAACTGTCGACTTTGGGAGCCCAAATACAGCGTGTACAAGAATAAGAAGTGGGCAGCTTTGGCTGCCCCGTTTCTGACCAGGTGCGAGGTGAAAAGGCATGCTATCAGGCCGTTCTTTCCGCCTTCTTTTTGTTTTGTTTGTTATTCTGGTAGGTGTGGGCGGAGGGGTTATGCGCTCACCCTACTTCAATATTGCCTCTGTCCGAGTGTACGGTGCTGAGCAGGTTAGCCAGGAAGAAGTGATGGCTCTCACGGGAGTCGATCCGGGTCAGAATATTTTTGACCTTAGGATTGCGGATGTGCAAAAAGCGGCCTTGGGACACCCCTGGATTAAAAGTATTAGCCTTGCCCGCCGCTTGCCTGATCAAGTGGAGCTTACCATCGCTGAACGATGCCCCTTTTTTCTTGTTCCCTACCGCACTTCCTTTTTGGAAGTTGCCGAAGACGGGGTAGTGCTGGCGGTACGCCCGATACTGTCAGGACAAGCTCTGCCCCTTGTGACCGGGTTTTCGGTGGAGGAACAAGTGCGGCTGGGCCAGCGGCTAGCGGCTGAGGAAGTCGCCCTGGTGGGGCAATGTTTAAAAGGGTTGCCGGCTGATTTTTGGTCCCAGGTGGCCGAGATTCATTTGGACGAAAATGGTGAGATAACTTTATACAGCTTAGATAAGGTACAGATCTTGCTAGGTGAACCAATACAACTTAACCAAAAATTGGCTTTACTATCAGGAACTTGGGCTGAACTGGAAGACCAACAGCAGAAAGCGATTAGAATTGATGTTAGAAGCGGAAAAGAAGCCATTGTCCGGCCGAAATAGAGAACAGGACTGATACTCTTCAGCGATCTTTGTAAAGGTGTGTTATAATTTGAAACGGGGGTGATGGCAGATGAGACGCCAGGGCCAGATTTGGATCACCATTATTTGTATAGTGTTGGGCGTAATACTTACTGCCCAGCTACGTACCCAAGCCGGAATCAGGCAAGATATTCCCACTAAACGAATTGAAGAAATGGCCAGCCTACTAAAAGAGGCTGAATTAGAGCGAGATGCCTTACGTTCCCAGCTTTATGAATTACAAATTCAAACTGATGAGATTACCAGCCAGGAAAAAAGCATCACTGCTGGTATCCGTAAGGATTTGCAACAAGCCAAGATGATTGCCGGCCTAACCGAAGTGCAAGGCCCCGGATTGCTTATAATACTGAACGACAGTACTCGCGCAGCGCAATCGGGACAAGATCCGAATTTGTTTCTTATTCATGATGAGGACTTGCTTAAATTGGTTAACGAACTCAAAGCCTCCGGGGCTGAAGCTATTACCGTCAATGGACAGAGGGTAATAGCTGCCACTGAAATACGCTGCGCTGGCCCGACGATCTCTGTTAACAACACTAGAATTAGCCCACCTTACGCAGTTGAGGCCATTGGTGATCCGGCAGCGTTGGAAAGTGCTCTCAAAATGCGGGGCGGTATTATTGAGACTATGCAGTTTTGGGGAATTCAGGTGCAGATAGAGAAGAAAGAGCAGCTTCTAC
Organism: bacterium; assembly: GCA_035271345.1. Lineage (GTDB taxonomy): Bacteria > Bacillota > DTU030 > DUMP01 > DUMP01 > DUNI01. The sequence goes on from DATERQ010000053.1 coordinate 4,411, forward strand.
TGCCAGCCTATCTAGGCAGTCACACTTTTAAATATACCCGACCAGTTGACAAGAGGGAGGCACAATAATGTTTTGGCCTTTGGCGGGGATTTTGGTTGGAATGTTGATGGGTTTGGCGTTTCCTTTTTCTTTTCCGGTGGCTTATGCCCGTTATATTGCGGTTGCTATCTTAGCAGGTCTAGACTCTATTTTTGGTGGTATTAGGAGCAATCTAGAGCATAATTTCGACCCGGTGATTTTCATTTCGGGCTTTTTTAGCAATGCTATATTTGCTGCCGTTTTAACGTATATTGGCGACCGGCTCGGGGTGGAAATATACTATGCGGCTGTCTTTGCCTTTGGAGTGCGTATATTCCAGAACTTGGCTGTTATGCGCCGGCATTTGGTGGAACGGGTGCAAAGACATCGGAGCAAGTAGCGTGGGCTGGGGAGGGTAAAGGCGGTTGTATTGCTTAGGCCGGCAATCTGTGGTATACTACTTTCGGCTAAAACACACGTTTCTTGACCCAAGCTGGGGGTGCCTGTAGGTTCTGGCTGGGACTGATGGAAACGGAGGTGCAACTTAAGGAGGTTAACAGATGGCAATAGTAACCATGAAGCAGTTGTTGGAGGCTGGGGTGCATTTTGGCCATCAGACTCGGCGCTGGAATCCTAAAATGGCAGAATACATCTTTACTGAACGGAATGGTATTTATATCATTGATCTGCAAAAAACTGTGCGGAAGATTGAAGAAGCCTATGATTTTATTAGAGATTTAGCAGCACAGGGGGGGTCCGTTCTTTTTGTCGGCACCAAGAAGCAAGCCCAAGATTCTATCCAAGAAGAAGCCGAACGTTGTGGAATGTTCTATGTTAATTTACGTTGGCTGGGCGGAATGCTTACCAATTGGCAGACAATAAAAAAACGGATCCAGCACCTGGAAGAGCTGGAAAAAATGGAAGAGGAAGATATGTTTTCTGTCCTTCCCAAAAAAGAAGTTATGCAGCTTCAGGCTGAAAAAGAACGGCTAAATAGGTTTCTTGGCGGGATAAAAGATATGCCGGGGCTACCTCAAGCGGTTTATATTGTAGATCCGCGCAAAGAACGGATCGCGGTGGCGGAAGCCCGAAAATTGGGAATCCCCATTGTAGCAATTGTAGATACTAATTGTGACCCTGATGAAATTGACTATATTATTCCTGGGAATGATGATGCTATCCGGGCCGTCAAATTGTTGACAGCTAAAATGGCTGACGCGGTGTTGGAGGGTAAGTTAGGGGAAGATAGCGGGGAAGAGGGACAATGAAGTCGAAGGTAGGGGATCATCTGGGGGAAAACCCGTTCGGGTAAAGGCCTCCTTTGCCCTTACCTTCTTGATTAATGGGGAGGTACAAGAAGTGGCGATTTCTGCACAGCAAGTGAAGGATTTAAGGGCCAAAACGGGTGCTGGAATGATGGACTGCAAGCGCGCGCTTGAGAATACCGGCGGTGATATGAATAAAGCTGTGGAGCATCTAAGGGAGAAAGGTTTAGCAGCGGCATCAAAACGGGCCGGGAGGACTACGGCCGAGGGAGTCATCGAATCTTATATTCATTTGGGCAGCAAATTAGGCGTATTGGTGGAAGTAAATTGTGAAACCGATTTTGTGGCTCGGACGGAAGAATTTCAGCAATTTGCTAAAGATATAGCCATGCAAATAGCAGCCGCCAGCCCCCTTTATCTGTCATCGGAGGATGTTCCAGTGAAAGTGTTGGCCAAAGAAAAGGAA
>DATERQ010000054.1:0-2561 GCA_035271345.1 bacterium
TGTAAGTTCCCACTTACCCACCTGCACCGTATCCCCGGCCTGAGCCCCAGCTTTAGCTAGCGCCTTATTGACACCCATTTTGGTTATTATGCGCTGGAATCGCATAACTGCCTGCTCTTGGTTAAAATCTGTCATAGCCACCAGCCGTTCCAATTCTGCCCCTTGGATAACAAAGATATCTGCCACCCGTCGAATGGTAAAACCCGCCTTTTGTTCCGGTAGCCGATAGATTGTGGCAATAGGCTTATCGCTATGAGCCGGCAGCGGCAGCTCTTTTAAAACCTCCGCCACATGGTATAGCAATTCTTTCAAACCATGCCTGGTAACTGCCGATATGGGGAACAGGCGTCGCTTATCTTCCGCTACGGCTGATGAGAGACCGGGCAAATTAATAGTAGCCGCCGGTAAATCCATTTTATTGGCGGCGATTATTTGTGGCAATCCAGCTAAGTGTTGATCATAAGATGAGAGTTCATTGTTAATAGTATGGTAATCATGTACTGGATCCCTGCCTTCGGTACCGGCAGTGTCCACTACATGAATTAACACCCGGGTCCGTTCCAGATGGCGCAAAAAATCCTGCCCCAAGCCAGCCCCCGCATGAGCACCCTCGATTAACCCGGGAATATCTGCCATCACAAAACTCTCCAGGTCAATCTTGACTACACCTAAATTGGGTTGCAAGGTAGTGAACGGGTAATCGGCAATTTTGGGTTTTGCGGCTGTACAAGCGGACAATAGCGTAGATTTTCCCGCATTGGGGTAGCCTACTAAACCCACATCAGCCATATACTTTAGTTCCAGCAACACCCATCCTTCTTGTCCCGGTTCACCCTTTTCAGCCAAGCGCGGCACTCGGTTTATATTAGATAAAAATCGGGCATTGCCCCGGCCCCCCCGACCACCTTGGGCCACTACCACTTTTTGCCCTTGCTGCGTAAGATCTGCGATAACAGAGTCAGTATCAGCATCTTTTATCACCGTGCCCGCCGGCACCCTAATAACCAAGTCCTTGGCATCGGCACCATGCCTGTTCTTGCCCTGACCATGTTGGCCCCGTTGAGCCTTAAGGTGAGCCCGGTAGCGAAAATCAACCAAAGTGCGCAACCCTTCATCGGCTACAAAAACTACATGCCCGCCCCGGCCTCCGTCGCCTCCGTCAGGACCACCTCGAGGTACAAATTTCTCCCGGCGGAAACTTATGCATCCGTTGCCGCCATCGCCGCCTTTGACGAACAGCTTTGCTGTATCATAAAACATAATATAGCACCTGCTTCTTCCTTGACCCCTATTATAGCACCTTTTCGGTGGTAGCGACTTGCAGCCTGCAGCCCAGTAACAAAGAGCACCCTATCAAGCAGGGTGCCCGACACTAATCCCCAACCGCCGTTGGCAGAACACTCACTTGGCGGCGTCCACCTGTTTTCTGTTCGAACGTAACAACACCATCCACTTTAGCAAAAAGCGTATGGTCCCTTCCTAACCCGACATTTTGCCCCGGATGAATCCTTGTGCCCCGCTGCCGGACAAGAATACTGCCAGCCCTTACTGCCTGGCCACCAAATCTTTTCACCCCTAGCCGCTGGGAATGACTATCGCGACCATTACGAGAACTCCCGCCGCCTTTTTTGGTGGCAAAAAGCTGTAAATCTATTTGCATTACACCATAACCTCCTTTAAACACACCCGTTCCGGGTATTGCTCTGCAATGTTGTTTAGTGCCAACGCCAGTGTAGCTAGAATTGCCTGCACCCCCACATCCGCTTCGCTGCCATAAGGTAGTGTCAACGAAAAATAGCCAGCCTTAATTTCTACCCGCGGGCTAAGACCCAAATGCTCCGTTAGTCCCAATAATGCTGCCTGGGTTAGGGCTGACACCGCTGCACACACAATATCAGATCCGCAAGGGGCATAGTCGGCGTGGCCAGTTACAACATAACCCACAACAATCCCTTCGGTACGGAACTGAAGCTGAACGGTTATCATGGCCTAAGTCAAGATTTCTTGGATTTGAACTTTTGTATACCGCTGCCGGTGTCCATAACGACGCCTATAATTTTTTTTCGGCTTGAACTTAACCCCATAAATCTTAGGGCCTTTACCTTGCTCCAGTACCTTGGCTGTAACCTTGGCTTCCGGTAGTAACGGGTCCCCCACTTTTATACCATCTTCATCGGTTACCAAAAGCACTTCCTTAAACTCGATTACGTCCTCACGCTCGTGGGGCAATTTCTCCACCTTAATCATATCACCAGGTTTAACTCGATACTGTTTACCGCCAGTAGCAATTATAGCATACATTTTCTCCACCTCCATAGCTGTCTTCGCCAGAGAAGGCAGTATGCCAGCCCGCTCCGAGCGTATCGCTTACCGAATTATTCTAGCATATCGCGGCTGACCCGTCAACAAAATCGCCTCATGAGCTATTTGCGATGTCCCTTTTTTTATCGTTTGCATAGAGCTACCTAGAGCCCTTGAACCATAGATTTATGATTTCTAAGGCATGCTTTTGCCCAAAAAGCAGCACAACCAATTGTTTTGGCAACTATTAACAGATTACG
>DATERQ010000055.1:0-15441 GCA_035271345.1 bacterium
TACAGGCTCTGGTAAAACTTTTACCATGGCCGGTGTAATCGAGGCGGTACAGCGGCCAACATTGGTAATTGCTCACAACAAGACTTTGGCCGCTCAGCTCTGCAGTGAATTTCGGGAATTTTTCCCCAACAATGCGGTGGAATACTTTGTGAGTTATTACGACTACTACCAACCAGAAGCTTATATTGCCCATACCGACACTTATATCGAAAAAGATGCTTCCATAAATGATGAGATTGATAAATTACGCCATGCTGCCACTAGTGCTCTGCTGGAACGGCGGGACGTAATTGTAGTGGCTAGTGTTTCTTGCATCTATGGCTTGGGTTCGCCTAGTGAGTACCGGGAGCAAGTATTATCATTGTGGTCCGGGGATCGGCGGGACCGGGACGATGTGCTGAAAAAGCTAGTGCAGATGCAATATAGCCGAAACGACATCGTGTTGACCAGGGGGGCTTTTCGAGTTCGGGGTGATGTGGTGGAAGTTTTCCCCGCCGCTGCTAGCGGCCGAGCGATCAGAATGGAGTTCTTCGGCGATGAAATCGACTCGCTACTGGAGTTTGATACCTTAAGTGGCGAAGTTTTGGGGCAGCGGCGCCATGTGGCTATTTACCCGGCCAGCCATTATGTGACCTCTGTGCAAACCCGACTGCGGGCTATGGCTTCGATTGAGGAAGAGCTACAACAGCGGCTGGCAAAACTAAGATCGCAGGGAAAAGAGTTTGAGGCCCGGCGATTAGAACAGCGCACCCTCTATGATTTGGAAATGCTAGCGGAAGTGGGCTACTGCCAAGGAATAGAAAACTATTCTCGGCATCTCACCGGCCGTGCCCCAGGGGAACCGCCCTATACACTGCTGGACTTTTTCCCCCGGGACTATTTAATTATCATCGACGAATCCCATATGACCATTCCCCAACTTCATGCTATGTATGCCGGCGACCGTTCCCGCAAAGACAGCTTGGTGAAACACGGTTTTCGGTTACCCTCGGCTTATGATAACCGCCCGCTAACGTTCGATGAATTTGCGGGTCGGATTAATCAAGTAATATTTATGTCAGCTACACCGGGGCCGTTTGAACTAGAAATAAGCCAACATGTGGTGGAACAAGTAGTGCGTCCCACTGGATTGCTTGACCCGGAAATTGACGTTCGGCCCACTTTGGGTCAAATAGATGATTTATTGGCCGAAATTAACACCCGGGTCCAAAAACACGAACGGGTTTTGGTGACGACCTTAACCAAGCGGATGGCAGAAGATTTAACTGACTACTTCCTCAACGCTGGGGTTCGAGTGCGATATTTGCATTCTGACATCGGTACGTTGGAACGGATGGAAATAATCCGCGATCTCCGTCTGGGCAAGTTCGATGTATTAGTGGGAATTAACCTCTTGCGTGAGGGTTTGGATTTGCCCGAAGTATCTTTAGTGGCAATTTTAGATGCGGACAAGGAAGGTTTTTTGCGCTCGCAACGGGCTTTAATTCAAACCAGCGGCCGAGCAGCCCGTAATGTAGAAGGTCGGGTAATTATGTACGCTGATACAATAACGGATTCCATGTGGCAGGCCATCGACGAAACAAATCGTCGCCGCACAATTCAAAGACACTATAATCAACAACACGGAATTACGCCCCAGACAGTGCAGAAGGCAGTTCGAGATGTGATTGAAGCCACTAAAGCGGCTGAATCAACAGAGGATTATTTGCCACAGGAAAAAAGCATCAAATCGATGTCGAATCTTGAATTGCGCCATTGGGTAGGGGAACTGGAACAAAAGATGCAGGTTGCTGCTAAACGCCTTGCCTTTGAGGAAGCAGCCCAATGGCGAGATCTTATGCTGGAAGCAAAAGTGCTACTAAAAAATTAGAAGTGTGTTGAAAAACCTTGTTAAACTGGTTACAATATGAAAAAGCAGCTAAGGAGGAATCAACATGACAGCCCCGATGCCAGTAATCCTATATGTTACTCCTACATGACCATACTGCACGTTGGTGAGAGAGTTTCTCTTGCAACATGATGTAATCTTTGAAGAAAAAGATGTGGCGGCGGATAAGGTGGCCAGGGAAGATATGCTTAGCCTTACTGGTCGGCTAGCGGTTCCTGTGCTTAAAATAGGTGATCAAGCCGTGGTAGGTTTTGACCAAAACCGTATCAGTGCCCTATTGGGATTATAAGGGCATTGTGACAACCAAAAACAGCCGCGCTCTTTCTGCTATGCCGTGGGTGCAGGAAAAGGGGTACGGCTGTTTTTCTATTTTTATTTCTTTGGCTTAGGGTGTGGTATAATGGGGAGCGAGAACCTTGGTGTAGTGAAAGCGAGGCCTACGAATAATGACAGGGCAATACATTAAAATTCGCGGTGCCAGGCAGCATAACCTGAAAAATATAAATTTAGATCTGCCGCGGGAGAAGCTGATAGTAATCACCGGACTGTCAGGCTCAGGGAAGTCTTCTTTGGCTTTTGACACTATTTATGCCGAAGGCCAACGCCGATACGTAGAATCGCTATCGGCTTACGCCCGCCAATTTTTGGGGCAGATGGATAAACCAGATTTAGATTCTATCGAGGGCTTATCGCCCGCCATTTCTATCGATCAAAAGAGCACTACCCACAACCCACGCTCTACGGTGGGTACGGTAACAGAGATTTATGATTACTTGCGCCTATTGTATGCCCGGATTGGGGAACCTCATTGCCCCCGTTGCGGGAGCAGTATTGAACGCCAAACCGTAGACCAAATGGTGGATCGGTTGCTGGAGCTACCTGAAGATAGCAGAATATTTGTTTTAGCCCCGTTAGTGCGGGGACGAAAAGGTGAACACCAACGTATCATTGAAGATACCCGTAGAGACGGATACGTTCGCATGCGGATAGATGGACAAGTGCGGGATTTAGCTGAAGAAATTAGGCTAGAAAAAAACAAGAAACATACCCTGGAAGTAGTGGTGGATAGGTTACGGATCCACAGTGGTATTCGTAAACGGCTGGCTGATTCGTTGGAACTTACTTTGGGACTTAGCGGAGGATTGGTTATTGTTTCAGTGGTGGATGGTGAAGAACTCATCTTCTCCCAAAACTTTGCCTGTCCCCTATGTGGGTTTAGCCTGGAGGAACTATCGCCGCGGTTGTTTTCTTTCAATAGCCCGTACGGGGCTTGCCCTCAATGTACAGGCTTGGGCCTGACGATGGAAATTGACCCCGATCTGGTTATCCCCAATCCCGATAAGTCCATCGCTGAGGGAGCCCTAGTACCATTTAGTCGCTCGACTAATTATTTTCCCCAAATCGTGGAAGCGTTGGCCTCTCATTATGGTTTTAGTACTGAAGTGCCAGTGCGAAATTTAAAACCGAAGGATATGAAAATTCTCTTATATGGTAATAACGGTGAACGCTTTCGGGTGGATTATGAAACACGCTGGGGCGAATCACGAATTTTTACCACGGACTATGAAGGTGTGATACCGATTCTGAAACGCCGTTATCGAGAATCACGGTCTCAGGGTGCCCGGTCGGAATATGAGGAATATATGAACCCGCACCCATGCCCTGCCTGTGGGGGAAAACGACTGAAACCGGAAGCCCTGGCCGTAACCATAGGCGGGGAAAATATTGCCGCTGTTACGGAGGGCTCGGTGGCGGAAGCGCAACGATTTTTTACTTCTTTAGAGCTTTCGACTCGGAACCGATTAATAGCAGAAAGGATTTTGAAGGAAATTCAGGCTCGCTTGGGCTTTTTAATAAATGTTGGTTTGGATTACCTGACCTTGGATCGTGTGGCCGGCAGCTTGTCTGGAGGTGAAGCCCAGCGAATTCGGTTAGCAACACAGATCGGATCTGGTTTGACTGGGGTACTTTACATTTTGGATGAACCAACAATAGGCTTGCATCAGCGCGACAACAAACGCTTACTTAAAACCTTGGAGGACTTGCGTGATTTAGGGAATACTGTAATTGTGGTGGAGCACGATCTGGAAACCATGGTTACGGCAGACTATCTGGTGGATGTGGGGCCTGGGGCCGGAGAACAAGGCGGCCAAGTGGTGGTTGAAGGCCCACTGGATAAAATTAAATCTTGCCCGGAATCTATAACTGGTCAGTATTTAAGCGGAAAACGCCAAATCCCCATTCCTCTAGCCCGTAGACAACCCGGTGAAAAGTGGCTGCAGGTGTCAGGGGCTGCTGAGCATAACTTAAAGAACATTGATGTGGAAATACCACTAGGACTGTTTACTTGTGTGACCGGAGTATCCGGGTCAGGAAAGAGCACTCTGGTGAATGATATTCTATACCGCCGGTTGGCACAAGACTTACACCGAGCACGCAAAGCGCCAGGACCTCATAAAGATATTTTAGGCCAGGAATACTTGGATAAAGTTGTTGCCATTGACCAAGCGCCTATTGGACGGACACCAAGATCCAATCCGGCTACTTATACCGGCGTTTTCGACCCCATACGTGAATTGTTCAGCCTGACACCAGAGGCAAAAATGCGCGGCTACAATCCAGGGCGATTTAGCTTTAATGTGCGGGGCGGGCGCTGTGAAGCATGCAGAGGCGACGGAATCTTAAAGATCGAGATGCATTTTTTGCCTGATGTATATGTTCCGTGCGAAGTATGTAAAGGCAAACGATACAATCGAGAAACTTTAGACATTAAATATAAAGGGAAAAATATTGCCGATGTGTTGGCGATGACTGTTAGTGAAGCCCTATCCTTTTTCGCCCAAATTCCTCGGGTGGCCAGCCGATTACAGACATTGTATGACGTTGGCCTGGGCTATATTCGGCTGGGACAGCCGGCAACCACATTGTCTGGAGGCGAAGCACAACGGGTTAAATTAGCCACCGAATTATCACGCCGATCCAACGGAGGAACGATGTACATCCTGGATGAACCAACTACCGGACTTCATTTTGCTGACATTGAGAAGCTAATTCTCATTTTACAACGGCTGGTAGAGAGCGGTAATACGGTACTGGTCATTGAGCACAATATCGATGTAATCAAGACAGCGGATTATATCATTGATTTGGGGCCTGAGGGTGGTGAGGGGGGCGGACAAGTGCTGGCTGTAGGCGCACCGGAAGTAATAGCCCGTTGTCCCCACTCATATACAGGGCAATTTCTCAAACAGATTTTAGAACAACAAGTAGCCTTAGCCGGCTGCTGAGACAGGTGGGGACAAAATGGGGTTAAAACAGAAATTGGACCTTGTGCCGGAACAACCTGGCGTTTATTTAATGAGAGATCAACTTAATAATATAATTTACGTTGGTAAAGCGGCGAACTTGAAAAATCGGGTCCGCTCCTATTTTCGCACCCAGAACCACCCAGCCAAGGTGCGTGCCATGCTTAAACAAGTGCACGATTTTGAATACATTGTCACTAACTCCGAAATTGAAGCCCTGGCCTTGGAATGTAATTTTATCAAAAAGCACCACCCGCGTTATAACATCCTTCTTCGTGACGACAAGCAGTATCCATATTTAAAATTAACCCTAAATGAGACTTTTCCGCGGTTATTGGTAACGCGCCGCTTAAACAATGACGGGGCTCGCTATTTTGGTCCCTATACTGTTGTAGGAGCCCTTAATGAGACTTTACAGATCCTAAAAAAAGTATTTCCACTACGAACATGTAGCAATTACAATTTTGCCCATCGGCAACGGCCTTGCTTAAATTTCCACATTGACCGTTGTCTTGGCCCGTGTCAAGGGGCGGTTACCCCGGAAGAATATGGGGTAATGGTGCAAGAACTGACATTGTTTTTGAATGGACGCCAAGATGTGGTCTTAAGGAAACTGAAAAACCGCATGGATGCCGCCGCTAGCCAATTGAAATTCGAACAGGCGGCTCGTCTTAGGGATCAAATCAGAGCCGTGGAACAAGTGTTGGAGCGGCAAACGGTGGTATCTGTTCGGGGTGAAGATCAAGATGTTATTGCCCTGGCGACTGGTTTAAACGAAGCCTCTGTTCAGCTATTTCAGGTGCGGGACGGAAAACTAACAGCCCGTGAGACATTTTTTCTCCGTGATAGCCAAGGATTCCAGCGGTGCCACTTGCTGGCAGCTTTTTTAAAAGATTATTATGGCCGTACAGCCACCATACCACCACTTATCCTGTTGGCTGAAGAGGCTGATGAACAAGAATTGATAGCGACTTATTTAAGCCAAAAGAAGGGGCGAAAAGTAAAGCTTCACGTACCGCAGCGGGGGGCTAAAAAGGCGCTGGCGGATCTAGCAGTTGAAAATGCAGCTTTATCTTTGCGGGAAGCTGAAAAGTTACAAGAACGACAATGGACCCAAGCCGAGGCAGCCTTGACTGGCCTGGAAAGGGTGTTGGATTTACCGGTGCTCCCGCGGCGAATCGAAGGCTTTGATATTTCTAATATCCAGGGGCAGCAAGCGGTGGGTTCCATGGTTGTGTTTGTGAATGGTGCAGCAGTGAAATCACAATACCGCCGTTTTCGCATTCGAACGGTACTTCAAGCCAATGATGTGGCCATGATAGCGGAAACGGTAAAGCGGCGGTATAGCGGAAATCTGAGCAAAACATTGCCCCTACCAGACCTGGTTTTGATCGATGGCGGGCCGGCACAACTCTCGGCTGCGAGGGCAATTCTTGTGGAACTTGGGCTGGCGGCAATGCCTGTTATTGCCTTGGCGGAACAGTTGGAAGAACTTTTTACTGACAAACGGGCAGAGCCCATTCAACTCCCCCGGGACTCTATAGCACTACAGTTGTTACAGCAGATACGCGATGAAGCGCACCGATTTGCACTAGGCACCCACCGAGTATTACGCCGTCGCGCCGCTCTAAGATCAGAATTAGATGAAGTGCCCGGAATCGGACCTAAACGCCGAAACGCCATCAGATCCTATTTTGGTTCTTTGGAAATGGTTAAGGCAGCATCTTTGGAAGAATTACTCCAAGTGCCGGGTTTGACGGCACCGGTGGCGGAGGCGCTGTACCAGCATTTACATGGCTGACCTATTATTAATTTAACTAGGGGGTGGGTGCAAATGGCACATGCTCCACTTGCAGAAGCGGTAAGGCGCTATGCTAAAGACCAAATTGTACGGTTTCATATGCCCGGGCACAAAGGTGGGCATGGGCTGTCCGCTTTGACTAAGGATATTTTAGGCGAGAGAATATTTGAGTTGGATATTACCGGCGTGGAAGGAATGGATGATTTGCTCCAACCTACCGGGATTATTAAAGAAGCGGAACAGCTTTTGGCTAATGCCTTTGGGGCTGATGACAGTTATTTCCTTATCAATGGCACATCGTCCGGCTTACAAGCTTTAATATTAACAGTATGCAAAACAGGCGATAAAATCCTTGTGCCACGTAATATGCATAAATCGATGATTGCCGGGATGATCCTTAGCGGAGCCAAGCCGGTATTTTTAGAGCCAGTTCTGGAAGATGAATTTTGCATTGCTTTAGGCGTGACCGCAAAACAAATGAATACCACCTGGAAAACCTATCCAGAGGCGAAAGCGGCCCTTCTTATCAACCCTACTTATTATGGTACAACCTGCAATTTAAGTTCATTAGCGATGGTGGCCCACCAACATGGGCGGCCGTTGTTAGTGGATGAGGCTCACGGACCTCATTTTTATTTTCACCCGGCCTTACCGGCAGGAGCCTTGTCGGTGGGCGCGGATGCTTGTGCTCAAGGCGCCCATAAAACCCTTACCAGTTTGACCCAAAGCTCGTGGCTTCATGTACAAGGCCCGCGGTTGGACCGTGAACGCTTACGAGCAGCCTTAGCAATGTTGCTCTCCACCAGCGCTTCTTATCTGCTGCTGGCGTCTTTAGATTTAGCCCGGGAACAAATGATGCGAGAAGGCCGTTTTTTACTGGAGCGGACCATTGAGCTGGCCTTATACCTTCGTCAAAGCCTAATGGAAATTCCCGGGCTCACTGTACTTACCCCGGAAAAATTAGGTCAGGAAGCGGCTTTAGGCCTGGACCCGACCAAGGTAACAGTAAATGTTCGTCGTCTTGGACTTACTGGTCAACAGGTAGAATTAGAATTGAGACAAAAATACGGAATTCAAGTGGAGCTGGCCGATTTACACAACGTATTGTTTATGGTAGGCCCAGGCACGAAAAAACATGACGTTATTTCCTTAGTAACAGCCTTTCGTACACTGGCAAATCACTACGGAAAAAGAAATAGTGCGCCAATCAAGAAATTTGCGATGCCACCGATACCAGATCAAGCCATGACCCCCCGAGAAGCTTTTTTTGCACCTGCGCTAACTGTGCCTCTCATGCAGGCAAAAAGTTGTATCAGCGCGTCGACAGTTACTTGTTATCCGCCGGGAATACCAATTCTTTGTCCAGGTGAAGAAATAACAGCGGCGGTTATAGAATATATCGCATTGATGATTGAGGAAGGTTATCGAGTGCAAGGTCCAATAATTGGTAAAACGATTGATTTACGGGTGGTGAAAGAGTAAATTAGTGGAAAAATATGCCTGGGAGGATTCTCCACGGATACTTTGTTCTTTCCCCTGCGATACTAATTCCAGGGGAAATAGTAATGCAGGGAGGTGACAGCATGGGAACAAAACGTCCGTGGAAACTTCTTTTTTTAGCTTTAGCCCTATTGGTTTCTTTAGCATTGGCTAGCTGTAGAACAGCACCAAGAAGGCCTTTTTCCACCAGAACGCCTGCTCCACCTACACCCACTCCTTTGGGGCAAACGAGACCTAAAACTACACCGGCGCCCACAACCCCCATGGGCCCCTTACCCACCGACACGAAAGCAGTGGCGGATCTGCAAGATAAATTGGCCAAAGAAGCGGAACAAGTTCAGGGGGTTAACAAAGCTTGGGTAGTTGTATCCGGAAAAACGGCCCTGGTGGGGACCGAGCTTAAAGAAAATTTCACTGGCGGCAGCCAAGGCGATGCCACTGGCATAAAAGACGATATAATGACTCGATTGCGCAAAGCTGATACCCGGATAACGGGAGTGGTCGTAGCTACCGACGCCGGCACTGTTAAGCAAGTCCGTAAAGTCGCGGAAGGCATGAGAGCAGGGAAGCCTGCAACCACTTTCACTCGGGACGTGGATAGCTTGGTTAGTAGATTATCACCTGGCACTAGGTAAGAAAACCCGGGGTTAACCCCGGGTTTTTAATGGCCCAGGCCAGTAGATGATGCAAACATACATAAGAAGCCTTTCCTTGGCGTAAATATGGGAAGAAAAAGGGGGGAGGCTCCTTGTCTCTCAGCCGTTCGGTGGGGCTTCTTTTTTTAGCTGGTTTATTTAGTAAATTTTTAAGTGTGTTTTACCGGGTTCCTTTGAGTTACCTACTAGGGGCCGAAGGGATCGGATTGTATCAAATGTCATATCCTGCTTTTGTTGTGATGGTTATTGTGGCCACTGGGGGACTTCCCTTTGCCATTACCAAACACATAGCCCAGCATTTAGCAGTGGGGGATAAGGAAAAAGCCGGGCGCTTGTTTAGGGTGGGTCAGCAGTTGCTGTGGCTACGGGGTATATTATTAGGGCTATTTTTTTATTTGTTTGCTCCGATATTGGCCCTTAAGGTGTTGGGAGACCCTCGTTCGGAATTGCCGCTGAAGATGCTGGCACCAGCTATATTTTTCATTTGTGTGGAAGGAAGCCTAAGAGGGTATTTTCAAGGATTACAACAGCATTCCATATTGGCTAAGGCTCAAGCCTTTGAACAGCTATGCCGAGTGGTAATTATGCTAACTTTGTCATTCTTACTACTGCCTTATGGGTTGGAATATGCCGCAGCCGGTGCCGCTGCCGGAGCTGCCGGCGGCTCTTTGTGTGCAATTGTTTTTCTGCAGGGATACAAAGCACGAAGATTTAATAGTAAGTGCTTCCTGAGACTACAGGAGTGGTCTGAATCGGCGCGCATGCTTCAATGCTTTGGCTTGCCGGTGATGTTGGGCTCATTTATTATGCCCGTGATGCAAATGATAGATGCAGCTATTGTACCACTGAGGCTACAAGCAAGCGGAATTCCAATTCATCTAGCTACGGCTTTGTTTGGCCAGCATGCTGGCATGGCTTTATCGCTGGTAGCCCTGCCCACAGTGGCTACCAGAGCTTTGACAACAGCCCTAGTTCCTAATTTGGCCGCAGCTTCGGCGCGCAAGAACCAGACCTTGGTAACAAACCGTATGATGCTGGCCATCAGAATAACTGCAGCTATATCATTACCAGCTACGGTAGGGCTTTATATTTTAGCCCAACCAATTTGCCAGGTTTTGTTTGGCACGCCTGAGGCAGCTATTCCGCTCCAGTGGTTAGCTTTTGGCACTGTGGGCCTATGTATGATGGAAACCAATGGCTCTCTGCTCCATGCCCTCGGAAAAGGGCAAGGCGCGGTAGTTGCACTGTTTGCCGGCGCCGTTGTCAATGCCAGCGTGGACTATTATGCTTGTGCTTTGCCGGCTTTAAATATAAGGGGGGCCGCTTTGGGCACAGGTCTGGGGTTTACGGTGGCGGCGGCGCTAAGTTTCCTTTTTTTAAAGCGATATCTGCCCAAACCTTTTAATTATGGGGCATTGCTATTTCCTTTGTTGGCGTCTTTAATTATGGCACCGGTAGTGAAATGGGCGTTTGATTTCAGCTTTAGCCGAGGTTGGGTGCCAATGGTAGTCTTGTTATGGGCGGTGGGAGTAGGGGCAGGTTTCTATGGGTTGATGGCTTTAACCACGGGGCTATTTGGGGCCAATATATTTCAGGCTTAAAGTCAAAACAGGGGCTCTCTAATAGCCGGCTTTAGACAGAGAAGGAAATATGTACTCCTTAGCGAAGTTATAACTTAATGCAGGCTGCCGAGATCAACAAAGGGGGAATGCTTAGTGGGCTATGCGCCGAGGTGGCGGGACGAGCTAACTGACCAGCTATGTTCTGCGTTTCTAACCCTCAAAACCGAGGAAGAGTGTTGCCGATTTTTGGAGGACTTGTGTACAATCGGAGAAATTCAAGCCCTGGCCCAACGCTTGGAAGCAGCTAAGATGCTGGCAGCCGGTGATACTTACGATATAATTACTGCAACTACCGGTATGAGCACGGCTACAATAAGCCGGGTAAAAAAATTTCTTCACTATGGGGCTGATGGTTATAAGTTAGTGTTAGACCGGTTAGTGGAAACGGAAAAATAGTTGCAACACTGAGGTGGATAATAAAGATGCAGGATCTATTGCCAAACTTAAACCAGCAGCAACAGCAAGCAGTAAAGCATGGGCAAGGACCTCTTTTAATATTGGCTGGTGCCGGCAGCGGTAAAACCAGGGTCTTGACCCATCGTATTGCTTATCTGCTTCATCAGGGAATAGCCCCAGATGAAATACTGGCTATTACTTTTACTAATAAGGCTGCAACTGAAATGAAAGAGCGCGTTAAGTGCATTGTAGGTACCGTCGTAACGGATGGCATTTGGCTGGGCACTTTTCACGCTATTTGTGGGCGCATCCTAAGGTCTGAAATTGTCAAAGCTGGCTACCGATCCAATTTCGTCATTTACGATGCTGCAGACCAGCTACGGCTTGTTCGTTCCACCATAAAAGGGCTAAATTTGGATGAAAAAATGTACAACCCTCGCCTTATGCAGGCGTTGATTTCCCGTTCCAAAAATGAATTGATAAACCCAGACCAGATACAAAGATACTGGCTTCAAAACCATGATACAGATTATAGCGGTTATTTTCTAGAGCGATTAGAAACAGTATACGCCGCCTACCAACAACAATTAAAGGAAAACAATGCTTTGGACTTTGATGATTTGTTGCGGCTAGCTGTAGAGATCTTCCAGACTTATCCCGATGTGCTGGCAACGTGGCAACGGAAGTTTAACCATGTCTTGGTAGATGAGTACCAAGATACCAATAGGGTACAATATCTGTTGGTGCGATTATTGGCCGAGAAGCATGGAAATATTTTTGTAGTAGGGGATGATAGCCAATCCATTTATGGCTTTCGTGGAGCCGATATTCGGAACATTTTGGAATTTGAGCAGGATTTCCCTTCAGCCCGGGTTATTAAACTAGAACAAAACTACCGATCTACCCAAATGATTTTGGAGGCAGCCAACTCGTTGGTAGCCCATAATCGGGTTCAAAAACGAAAACGCTTGTGGACCAGCAACGATAAAGGAGACCGGCTGCGATTATTTGAAGCCGAAAACGGTAAAGAAGAAGCTTGGTTTGTGGTACGGGAACTTGAACATTTGCTTGGTGGCGGCTATGATCTGAAAGACTGCGCAATACTGTATCGTACCAATGCGCAATCAAGACTTCTAGAAGAAGCGATGCTGACCAATGAAATCCCTTATCAAATGGTTGGGGGGGTAAGGTTTTATGAACGAATGGAAATTAAGGATACATTGGCTTATCTTCGGTTGTTAGAAAATCCTTATGACGCTTTGAGCCTGCAGCGGGTGATTAACACACCGCGTCGCGGTGCAGGCCCACGGACACAAGAACGGGTTATGGCTTACGCCAAAATGCAGGTGATTGATTATATCACCGCTTGTACAAAAGCTGAATCGATAACAGGTATACAGCACAAGACGGCTAAAAACCTGGTCCAATTTGGTTCCACCATAAAGGAACTGCATAATTTAATGGAAGACATGCCGCTATTGGAGTTGGTCAACCGTATATGGACTAGAACGGGCTACCAATCTCAACTAATGGCTGAGGATACGATAGAAGCAGAAAAACGGCAGGAAAACCTAAACGAATTTGCAAATTTGGTAGCGGAGTATGTCCGTAGTAACGAAGATAAGTCGTTATCAGCTTTCTTAACCCGTGTATCCTTATTTACGGACCAAGATTCCTATAATGCTGAAACTAAGGCGGTAACGCTTATGACATTACACAGTGCCAAAGGGTTGGAATTTCCAGTAGTTTTCCTAGTGGGTTTTGAGGAAGGCTTGTTTCCCCACCAACGTTCTTTGGATTTTATAGACGGGTTAGAGGAAGAACGCCGCCTTTGTTATGTTGGCCTTACCCGAGCCAAGAGGCGTTTGTATTTAAGTTATGCCCGAAGCCGACAGCTATTTGGCATGCGCCAATATTGCTCTCCGTCACGCTTCCTGAGTGAGATTCCGGCAGAATTCATTCTACCGGTCTTCAGCCCCGGCCAACAAGACGGACCCACAAGAAAATCTAACCTAGCTGCGAAGAAAGAGAAAAGGGTTATTTCATTTTCCACCAACGAAGTATCCAGTTCCGGCCAAAGCATAAACACCACACCTGACTGGATTCTCGGAGATCGATTGGAACACCCGCAATTTGGGGTTGGCGTTGTGGTGTCAACGCGGGGAACCAGATCTGATGGCACCGTTATAGTGGCGTTTCCAACAGTGGGCTTAAAAACCTTAGCGTTGCAGTATGCTCCCATTAAGAAAATATAGATTAAAACCGGTCCGAAATGGCAGTGATACCGGAAGTCTGTCTAAATAATGGAGAGTCCCGCTTTGAAAGGGCGGAAGGGGTGATATGCCATCAAAGCAAGAATTGAACGCTTGCGTCGCCAAATAGAGGAACATAATTGGCGTTACTACGTACAAGATGATCCAGTTATCACCGATAGTGAATATGACCGCCTGCTTCGTGAATTGGAATCTTTGGAAACTTCGTACCCAGAATATCGGACCGCGGATTCGCCTACCCAACGAATTGGCGGAGCTGTGCGCTCGGGGTTTGGTTCTGTTAGACATAAAATGCCTCTTTACAGTCTGGCCAACGCTTTTAATACCCAAGAACTACTGGACTTTGACCGCCGGGTTCGAAACATCACCGGACTGGAACAGGTGGAATATGTGGTCGAGTTAAAAATAGATGGTGTGGCCGTTTCTTTGACATACGAACAAGGACGCTTCACCCAAGGAGCCACGCGGGGAGATGGTGTCAGCGGCGAAGACATCAGTGATAATTTGCGCACGATCCGCTCGTTGCCGCTACGATTACAGACTCAGCACGAACTGCCGTCTGTCGTGGAAGTAAGGGGCGAAGTATTTATGCCAAAAGAAGCCTTTGCGAATTTAAATGCTGAGCGTGAAGAGGCCGGTGAAGCAGTGTTCGCCAACCCCCGCAACGCCGCCGCCGGTTCACTAAGGCAACTGGAGGCAAAGGTAACGGCGAGACGAGCTTTGGATATATTTATCTATGGAATTGGAGCGATTGACAGGCTCACGATTCTAAGCCACTGGGAATGGCTACAACAGCTGCAACGGTGGGGCTTTAAAATAAATACTCACAATAAACTAATGATGGGTATTGAATCGGTGGTGGATTACTGTTTGAGTTGGCAGCGGCAACGACAGGAGCTGCCTTATGCCATTGATGGATTGGTAGTAAAAGTAAATGACCTCCGATCACAGCATCGGTTGGGGAGCACGGCTAAAAGCCCTCGTTGGGCAGTGGCCTATAAGTTCCCGGCTGAGCAGGCTAAAACCAGGCTCAAGGAAATTGTGGTGACGGTGGGCCGCACCGGAGTATTGACACCCACAGCCCTGTTCGATCCTCCAGTTCGCCTGGCCGGAACCTTGGTGGGTAAGGCTGTCTTGCACAATGAGGATATTATTCGAGCCCGGGACATTAGAGTTGGGGATCTGGTCCGGGTGGAAAAAGCCGGCGATATTATTCCTGAAGTGGTAGCTACGATACCGGAACACCGCAGTGGGCAGGAACGGGTGTTTGTAATGCCTACTCTTTGTCCGGCTTGTGGAGCCGAAGTGGTAAAATTACCAGAAGAAGTAGCCTGGCGTTGCCCTAATGTCTCTTGCCCTGCCCGCTTACGGGAAAGTCTTATCCATTTCGGTTCCCGGGGAGCAATGGATATCGATGGCTTGGGCCCAGCCACTATCGATCAGCTATTGGAAAATAGGCTGGTGAAAAACGTAGCTGATTTGTATGGGCTTACACAAACAGCATTGGTTCAATTACCGCGCCTTGGCGATAAATCGGCTGCTAATCTTATAGCCGCCATCGATGCGAGCAGGAATCGAGATTTAGATAGGCTTCTATTTGCCTTGGGCATCCGTTACGTAGGGGCTACGGCAGCAAGGGCCTTGGCTAAACATTTTGGTTCCATCAAAGCCCTAATGAAGGCCAACAGCGATGATCTGTTGTCTATATCAGGTATTGGGGCCAAAATAACTGCCAGTATTCAAGATTTTTTTGGTGAAGAACGCAATTTATCCACTATAAAGCGGCTGGAAGAAGCCGGGGTAAATATGGTTAAGGCTTCGCCGCCTCCGACAACAAGTCAACGCTTGGCTGGAAAAACATTTGTTCTCACTGGAGCCTTAGCTGCTTTCACTAGGGCCCAGGCCCAGGCCGCCATTGAAAAAAGAGGCGGTAAGGTGACCGATAGTATCAGCCGGCGAACTAGTTTTGTGGTGGCAGGGAATAATCCCGGCTCTAAACT
>DATERQ010000056.1:0-5321 GCA_035271345.1 bacterium
TGTTGGGCATCCTGCAAGGCTTGCATGGCACTTTGGAGCGATTGTTGTATCTGTTGGTCTGTCTGCTGGGCCTGTTGCTGTGCTTGCTGTTTTAGTTGATTAAACAGTTGGTGAAACTGGGCTTGTGCTTGGCTATCACCACCGGTTACTGCCTGCTGGGCCAGTTGCTGTAATTGCTGCGTAGCCTGGTCGGCTTGTTGATCAGTGTTTCCCATCCTTTAACCTCCTCGTAGTATTTTACATACATGACTAAATTGCCCCGGGCGAGACAGTTTTATGTGCGGTTTGTCTACTGGTGCAGGCTGTAGGCATGGCCGAATTCATTAATGCTGTCTGTTACCTGCTGTAACATCCGCCCCTTTTCCAGTACTTGTTTCAAGTTTAACAGGGCTGCCTCAGCTTGGCCAAGTTTCGCCAATACTTCGACACTGATACCATTGATGGACGGTAGCGGCGCCTTCACTGCTGCCGGCTGGTCTTGAGACAGATTGGCAGCCATGGTTTGTAGTTGGGCTTTCAAACTGTTGAACTCTTGGTCCAGGTTACCCAGTTCTGTTTGAAGCTGTTGTAAATTTGTCCGCACCGGCCCCCCATGCTCTTGCAACTGTTGGCAGCCCGTGGCCACATGGTCCATGACAGCCGTTATCTGTTGGGCCAGTTGGGTGAAGTTCTGTTGGTTTTGTTTTAGCCCTTGCAATAATGCTACTCTTTTTTGGCTTACTTGTTCTTGTTTGGCCAGAATATTGGAGGGCGAAAGTAAAGCCAGCAGACCGGTTTTTTTACCCATATCTTGTTCCAAGGTTTGAAGTTCCTGATCCAGTTTGGAACAGAAATCCTGTTGCTTTTGCAGACTATCTTGCAGCGCCTGTTGGGTATCTCGCAGCAGGTTTTCGGTTTGTTGTAAAAAACCGCGCCAGTTATCTTCCTGGGTTTGATGTGCGCTCTGTATTGCGTTGCCCTGATCTCGGATTGTATCGATGATTTGATTTTTCTGAGCCATACTCATCGCTCCCTCAACGATTTACACAGTTAGTATGGCCAATTTACCTGGTTTACATGTTATTTCATTATCAGGGAACAATAAAAAAAATGAAACCGGGAGGAAAACAAAAGATGGCACTTATCCGTTGGGATCCTTTTGCCGAACTGGGGCCGTTTCGGGAAGATTTAGGGCGGCTGTTTGACCGCTACAGCAATCTGGTCGCTATCCGGGGCTGGCAACCGGCGATAGATTTGTATGAGGAAAATGATGCTTTTATCCTTAAAGCCGAAATTCCCGGGGTGGAGCCAGAGGATGTGGACATTACCGTCAGCACGGAAAATATAACCTTGCGCGGTGTTTTAGATCGAAAGCACGAGGAACAAAGGCAAGGCTATATTCGCTCGGAACGACATCAGGGAGAGTTTGCCCGTTCGTTGACTATGCCAGCGGAAATAAAGCCGGATCAGGCGAAAGCGACATTTAAAAATGGCGTGGTCACGGTGGTATTGCCCAAGGTCAAACCGGGGCAGCGGCAAGGGATAAAATTGAAAATCGACCGGATGCAGTAGTAATTGTTGGTTGTTGGTCCAAGGGCAAAGAAAGACCCCGCTGCTATGCTGACACAAACAGCGGGGTCTAATGGGGGGATATATTAGAAGAAGGAAAATTAATGAGCAAAACACTATTTATTATTTTCGCCAGTGCTAGTACAAATAGTATATACCCTTTGCCAACAGTTGACAAGGGGGATTTGTAATTTTTATCGGACGGATAAGGTTTTTTGCCCGGGCCCCCTTTTGTCATCATAAGCCCTTTTTCGTGTCATCCCAAGCCTCCTTTAATATCATCCCGAGCCCCCTTCAACGTCATCCCGAGCGCTAGCGAGGGATCTTAGGTCTCTGTCTTCGATGCCGGAAAGATCCTTCGGCCTTCGGCCTCAGGATGACAATGAAGGAGGCCCCCCATCATGACGCCCAGGTCCCCCTGTCCTTCCCTAGCCAACTGCTAACCATGCCACCCCAAGCCCCCTGTCCTTTCCTAGCCAACGGCCAAGCGCTAATAGCCCATTGCCAATAGCCCACCGCCAACCATGTCATCCCGAGCGTAGCGAGGGATCTTAGGCCTGGTAGCTCTAATAACCCAGCTCCTCCCTAACCAGTATAACTTTAAGATCTGTCTGTCCGGGACAGCGCTCTATTATGGTTGTCACGGCGCACATGCGCCCAGGGGAATCGCAATCGTTGCAGCGCCCGGTAACGCCACAGGGGGTACCGGTGTTTAGACGGCGGGCGTTTTTAGGAGCCGCTACGTTTTGGGTCCGGTGAATGCCGGCTTCCACATCGGGGACAATTTTATTTTGGCCGCAGACCAAGATCACTTTGTGGGGGCCATAAACCATTGCCGCCACCCGATTGCCGGTACCATCGATGTTGACCAAGCGGCCGTCTTCGGTGACGGCGTTGGAGCTGGCCAGGAAAACATCAGTGGTGGCTTGGGTTCGCCTTATTTCGCTTGCTTCCGCGGCTGATTTAGCTTGCCAATGCCAGAAAACTTGGCAACCCCTGGCTTCCAGTTCGGGCACCACTTGGAGGGTGTCTATGGTAATGGATCCGCCTACGCCTACTTTTTGCCCAGCCTCAATTTCATCCAGGATTATTTGTTTGGCTTCAGCGGCGGTGTTGACGAGGCGGGTATGGATGCCGTGCTTGATCAGGGCGTCCTTTGTTCGTTGGAGTCTGTCCTCCATTTGATTCTGCTCCTTTCTTAGTCGGGTTTCTTTACAGTCCAATCGCCAACAGCCCATCGCCTATCATGTCTTCCCGCCTGTCCAAGCCTGTCCAAGCTTGTCCAGAGCGAAGCGGAGGGAGTGTAGCGAGGGATCTTTAGCCTGGTAACTCTAATGCAGGAAAGACCCTTCGCTCCACTTCGTTGCGCTCAGGGTGACAATAAAGGGGGCTCAGGGTGACATAGAAAGAGGGCTCAGGGTAACGCTTGCCCCTTACCAATAGCCAATCGCTAATAGCTATCGCCAATCATGTCTCACCGGGCTCCCTTCAATATTGTACCGAGTTCTCTTCGAATGCCCCACCGGGCTCTCTCCTATGTCGTACCGGGCTCCCTTTAATTCCTTACCAAGCGCCCTTCTATGCCTCACCGGGCTCCCTTTAATGCCTCACCGGGCCCTCTTCAATGTCATCCCGAGCCTGGCGAGGGATCTTTCTTGTTCAGCCTCAATAATGATATGGTTGGCCGCTGTTGATTTTAAAGCAACGATAGAGTTGTTCCAGTAAGATCAGCCGGGCTTGTTCGTGGGTGAAGGTAAGGGTGGATAGTGACAATTGCTGTTGGGCCCGTTGCAAGATTTCCGGTGCCAACCCCAGGGGTCCGCCGATGATGAAGGCCAAGCGGCTGTTCCCTTGGTCGAGCAGCCGTTGCAAAAACGCTGCCAGCTCCGGGGAGGAAAATTGCTGCCCCGTTTCAGCGAGGGCGATTACATATTCACCTGGTAGAATGGATTTAAGGATGTTCTTTGCTTCAGCCATTTTAACACCCTTTATGTCGGCCGGGCTGGGGCGGGCCGGTACTTTGACAGCCGCAGTCAAGACTAATTCAATTTTGGTATAGGGTTGCAGCCGGTTAAGATATTTTTTTTGTCCGGCGGCGATATGGCCGGCTTTTGTTTTTCCCGGTGTAAGGATGCGTATTCTCACTGTTTATGCCGGGTAATAAGGTTCGGGACCATCTTTGGCCGCTGCTTCGGCGATGTTATAATCAACGCTGGTTTTTGCCGCCAGGCGTTCTTTGAGGAAATTTGGTGCCACTTGGGGAAAGATTGCCTGGGATAAAATGTCTTCCGGCTTTTGCAGGTAGGGGGCAATGGCTTTCTTCGCTTTTTCCAAACCCGGTTCGATGAGATCGGCCGGGCGCACGGTGATGGGCTGTTCGTCGCCGATAATTTTCTTTTGTACTTCGGGATCGATGGGGGCCGGCGGCCGTCCGTAGTAACCGAGAACATAATTTTTCACTTCTGTGGGCACCACTTTATAGCGCTCGCCTATAAGTACATTAAAAACGGCTTGGGTACCGACAATTTGGCTGGTGGGCGTAACCAAGGGCGGATAACCTAATTCTTTTCTAACTTTCGGCACCTCAGCCAGGCAATCGCGGTATTTGTCCAAAGCCCCTTGCTGCTCCAGTTGGGAGGAGAGGTTGGAAATCATACCGCCGGGAATTTGGTATGAAAGTACATTGGTGTCCACGCCGGTGGAGACGGTGGCAATGTGTTCGTAGTCTTTTCTAACGCCGCGCCAGTAATCGGCGATATCGGCCAAGTATTTTAAATCCAAACCGGTGTCATATGGTGTTCCTTCCAAGGCCGCCACTAAAGATTCAGCCGGGGGCTGGGAAGTTCCCATGGCCAAGGGGGAACTGGCGGTATCGACAATATCCACTCCCGCTTCCACTGCCTTCAGGTAAGCCATGGATGCCATGCCACTGGTGTAGTGACAGTGAAGGTGGATGGGTACTGAAAGTTCACGTTTCAGCTCTGTCACCAGCTCGTAAGCGATGTAGGGGGCAATCAGGCCAGCCATGTCCTTTACACAGATGGAATCCACACCTAGATCCACTAATTCTTTGGCTATTTTTACATAAAGCGGTATGTCATGCACCGGGCTGATGGTATAGACCACTGTGCCTTGGGCATGGGCCCCGGCTTCTTTGGTGACACGAATGGCTGTTTTCATATTGCGCACATCGTTTAAAGCATCGAAAATCCGTACCATATCGATGCCGCCTTTGATCATGGCCCGGACGAATTCTTCCACCACATCATCGGGATAGTTGCGGTAACCTAAAATATTTTGGCCCCGCAGCAACATGAGCAGCTTGGTGTTCTTGATATGTTTTCTAATGGTCCAGAGCCGTTCCCATGGGTCTTCATTAAGAAAGCGCATACAGGTATCGAAGGTGGCACCGCCCCACATCTCCAGTGCATAGTAGCCGGCACCATCGATCTGTTCCAGGATAGGAACCATGTCCTTTGTTTTCATCCGGGTGGCAAACAAACTTTGGTGGGCATCGCGCAGCGACGTATCACACAATTTTGGCACGTATTTGGCCATGAAAAAATTCCTCCTTATTCTTTGGCTATTTTTCGATTGGAGCTGATAAATTGTATTTCTGCATACAGTATACAATCCCCTTCTTTTCCCCCAGCTTTTCATCCTTGCGGCCGTGATGCTAGTTTTGCCGTCAGCTGCAGTGAGCGGCCGCGGCGGCTTAGCCTTAAACGGATGTTGGCTCCCACCTTGGCGCTTGCCACGGCAGCGGTGAAATC
>DATERQ010000057.1:0-9081 GCA_035271345.1 bacterium
TGGTGGCGGCAGCCGGATATTGGCATTTTAAGCGGGGTTTCAGGTCTCCTCTGTCTTTAAATGCGGTGGCAAATTTGCCACTGGAATGTGAATGCACCTGGGGAAAACTTGGGGAGTAAAACAAAAATGCTGGCGGAAGCAACCAATGATGCCGGTTGCCTGTCCAGCGTTTAAACACCCTTGTTTTTGTGGGGAATGTGGATAAATGAAAAAGGATGCAGTTTATTGCCCAATTAGATGTGGATAACCCTGTGGATTGTGTGGATAGTGGGAAAGAATGTTCGCTATAGGGTCTATTTCACCCGGAAAGTGGGGGAATTTATTCCGACATAGACTTTATAAGGGGTCCTTTATCTTTACTATCGGTGGCATTTGGCTGAGGAAGTCCGCTACCTTTGACTGGGGAATAGCAACTCTGAGGGTTACATATTCCAGATAATCAGCGGTCAATACTTTACCCCCGACCGTTTTTATCAGATGTAGACATTGGTCCAATTCAGGATAGTTCACTAGCAGCTCATAGGAGTCAGCACTTACCCGATCTACGCTGCCAGCGGCGGCTAATGCCTGGCTGGCAGTGGTGCCATATGCATCTATTAATCCACGGATTCCGAGTTTCCGACCACCGAAGTAGCGTGTAACCACTACCAATGTGTTCATAAGATCCAGGTGTAAGATAGCACGTAGTATCGGTTCACCGGCCGTACCGGTAGGCTCACCGGCATCGCTGGCGAAACGAATGTCCAGCTCAGGATTTACCCGATAAGCCCAGGTGTTGTGAGTGGCTTGCCGATGCAATTGGCTTCTTTTTGCAATGCATTGTTTTGCTTCTTGTTCCGAATTAACAGGGCGTACCCAGCCAATAAAGCGGGAACGCTCTATTTTTATTTCCACCTCTGTTTCACAGGCTGCACTGCGGTATGTATCTGACATTGGGCGCACCTCCAGTATGTACTCCCATCATAACACAGTTTAGGGCATACTGTTGCTATGCTCCGACGGCGAATCGGCAGGGGAACTTGGGGCCGGGAAAAAATAATGAAAAAATGACTTTACTCTTGACTACTGCAAACCCCAGCTATATACTAAAGTTGCCGGCAACCTTAATACAAATAGAATGTTGGGATTGGTATTTAACCGAGGCCGATTCGGTGGTGGCTTGTTCCCAAAAGGAGGTTTGCCGTTAATGAACAGACGGTAAAAGTTCAAATTTTAAAGGGGCGAAGAATAAATGGTTAGATTTGAGCAGGTCTCAAAGTCGTACAATGGTGGCACCGTCGCTGTCGATAAGTTGAATCTTATCATAGAATCCGGTCAATTGGTGGTGTTGGTCGGGCCCAGCGGCTGCGGTAAGACGACAACGCTTAAAATGGTAAACCGACTGATTGAACCCAGCAGCGGGGAAATTTATATTCAGGCCCAAAAAGCAAAAGATCTTAATTTGGTTCAGTTGCGGCGTAATATCGGTTATGTCATTCAAACTATTGGCTTACTGCCTCACCTCACCGTGGCGGCCAATATTGCGCTGGTACCGCAGCTAAAGGGCTGGTCCCGGAAAAGGCGGCAAGCCCGGGTGGAGGAGTTGCTGACGATGGTGGACATGGATCCGGCTGTATATGCTGATCGTTACCCGACTCAATTATCCGGGGGCCAACAACAGCGGGTCGGCGTTTTGCGGGCTTTGGCCGCCGATCCGGAACTGATTTTAATGGACGAACCCTTCGGTGCGCTCGATCCCATCACCAGGGAGCAGCTCCAACTGGAGCTGAAGCGATTACAGGCCGTGCTTAAGAAAACAATTATATTTGTCACCCACGATATGGGCGAGGCGATGCTTCTGGCAGATCGCATCGTAATTATGAAAGAGGGACTTGTGGTTCAAGCGGCGACGCCGGAAGAGATAGTGCGTCATCCGGCAAATGATTTTGTGTCCAGTTTTATTGGCCGTGGTGCACACCCGCGGGCCGTGGAAGAGTTAAACGTAAGCGATGTCATGAATCCTAGTCCGGTGACAATCGAGGCTGATCGCGGTTTGGGAGAAGCTATGCTGCGGATGCAGCACCGCCGCGTGGATAGTCTGTTGGTGCTTAAAAACGGCATCCTGGAAGGCGTGGTCCGGGCTCGCGATTTGTATCCTTATTTGCTGAGAAATGAAATGCTTCCGGTAGCGGAAGTATTGACCTTGGCCCCGGTTATAGTGCAACCGGAAGCACCGCTGTCATTGGCAGCAGAAAAGCTTTTGGGCAGAAATACTAATTTAGTGGCTGTGGTCGGTAGCGACAAGAAACTAAAAGGTGTGGTAACGCGGGCCAGTCTGGTGGGGGTGCTTTTCGATTCACAAACCGCCCAGGGGCGCAAAGGCAGTCCGGAAGAAATAGTTTCTCACCTGGCAGGAGGTGCTAGAAGATAATGAATGGGAAGATACTGGTCACCTTGGTTAAAATGATGGAATACTTGCTTTCCAACAAGGCCGACGTGTTGGAGGCGGTGGCAGAACATGTTTTGACACTAGTTGTGCTCCCGGTTGGAATGGCGATAGTGGTGGCGGTACCGTTGGGAATTTTGGCCACCAGGTATGCGCTGTTAGAGCGTATTATCATGGGGATAGGCGGGGTGATCCAGACCATACCCAGCTTGGCCCTGTTGGCCATCTTTATCCCTTTGGGGCTCGGAATAGGCAATAAACCAGCGGTGGTGGCTTTATTTCTCTATTCCTGGCTGCCGATTATGCGCAATACCTATACCGGCATTAAAGGAATAAGCCCGGAATTAAAAGAAGCGGCCAACGGTATGGGAATGACTCCGTTGCAACTGCTTTTTAAAGTGGAACTGCCATTGGCGGTGCCGGTGATTATGGCGGGGGTGCGCACTGCAACCGTTATTGCAGTTGGCTCAGCCACGCTAGCAGCCATGGTGGGGGGAGGAGGCCTTGGGCGCTATATTGTCCGTGGACTTCAACAAATGCGTGATTATTTAATCCTGGTGGGCGCTGTGCCGGCGGCGCTAATGGCGCTGGCAGCAGATTTTTTCTTAGGCCATCTGGAGCGCTGGGTGACCCCGAAGGGATTGCGACTATCTAATGCCGAAGAACAATAATTGTGTGTGGAGGAGGATAAATCATGGGTAAGCAGGGAACCAGCATTGTTTGGCTGTTAGTCCTTATGCTGCTATTAGTAAGTTGTGGGCAGCCGAACAGGGCTTCGGAAGCGGGGCCAGATGGCATTACAGTTCGCATCTCATCTTCTGATTATGGCGAGGTGGAGATTTTAGCCGAGATGGTGAAAGCACTGATCGAGAATGAAACTGACCATAAGGTGGAGCGTATTTTAAATATGACCGATTTCATCAGCTTTGCAGCCATGGGACAAGGGGATCTGGATATGTATACTACATTTACCGGCACCCAATTCATGGGAACCCTAGAGCAGGAACTGACACCGGAATGGCGTGATCCCGATAAGGTTTGGCAGTATGTGCATGAACGGCTGCTGGACGAGTATGGATATTATACCTTTGAACCTTATGGTTATAATAATGTGTACGGATTGGCGGTTTCAAAGGTGACGGCTGGGAAATTAAAGCTAAAAACAATCAGCGACATTGTTCCTTATGCAGCCGAGATGGTACTGGCAACTGATCAGACTTTTCAGGATCGGCCCGGCCAAGGATACAAGGAATTTTGCGAAACCTATGGTTTCGAATTCAAAAATGCAGTTGCCATGGAAATGGGGCTGATGTATCGCGCCTTGGCGACAACAGAAGCCGATGCTGCGGTGGTATATACCACTGATGGTCGCAATAGCGGTCAGGATTTGGTCGTATTGGAAGATGATAAGCAATTTAACCCGCCTTATTATGGCATGTTGATAGCCAGGGCTGATTTACTAGAGCAGTATCCCGAAATTAAGGAAGCGGTGACGCCGTTATCCGGCCTTCTGGATACAAAAACCCAGACTGAGCTAAATGCCAAAGTTGATGTCGACGGTGATGATCCAGCACAGGTGGCCCGCAATTTCCTTCAGGGACAAGGTTTGTTATAATCCCGTTGCTGGGGCTAGGTTTGATGCCAGCCCCTTTTTGTTTCGTTGACGCTCACTGTACAATATGATAGCATGAGTTCAGACAATTATTACGGAGGTACGATGGCGTGTGCTGTCGAAGCCTGGGCCGTGCTAGATCGAAGCCGATCCATGAAATCCTTCTGGAAATATTACCCACAACCATGGCTTCCAACGCACATATTTTGTTGTGTACTGATGGTTGTGGTTGACACTGCCGGTTATAGATGACTGCTATTAAGAAGGAGTGACATAAAGTTGGCACAGCATAAAAGTCTGGGCGTCTCATCTCGTTATGAACAGATTGCTTTGGACCTTGCTTCACGAATTATTCGCGATGAATACAAGGTTGGGGAGAAGATTTTCGGCCGTTCTACTTTAGCCGGCCGTTATAAGGTGTCGCCGGAAACTATCCGCCGGGCAGTGGCTCTGCTCCAGGATGCTGAGGTGGTGGAGACAGCACCAGGTATGGGAATAATTATTAGATCAAAAAGGGCGGCGGAATCTTACTTTAATCAATTTCGGGGACAACAAGCCCTGGCCGATATGCAAAAAAAACTGCGCCAATTGTTCGATGAAAAGCGTCGATTAGATCGGGAAATAGAGACAACAAGTCGGCAAATGGTGAGCTATTTGTGGGGAATGCTCAATAACTTGCAGTATCTAGAAAAGGTGGAAGTAGGAGAGAATTCTTGTTTGCTGGGCCATACCCTTGCTTCTGGACGCATTCGAACTAAAACCGGGGCTACGGTGGTGGCCATTGAACGTGATGATCAAGAGTACTATTCCCCTTCTTCAGAAATGGTATTTAAAGCCGGGGATTTATTGCATGTGGTGGGTACGGTGGACGCGAAGAGTAAATTAAGGCGATTGGTGGAACGGGAGGGATAGCTAGTGGAGGCTGAAACAGATATCCAGCAGACGCGCTTTTTTCCTGCCCTAGAGCGAGCCGAACGGGCTCGATCGGTACTGCATTCGGTTCAGATGGCCCTGGAAGAAAGGGGTTATGATCCGGTGCATCAACTGGTAGGCTATTTGTTGTCTGGCGATCCCACTTATATCACCAGTTTTGGACAAGCGCGGGAACTGATTCGAAGTGTGGAGAGAGATGATTTGTTGGAAGAGATCGTGCGCGGGTATTTGAAGCTGGAAAGGGGGGCACAGGATGGGCAAACTTGTGATTAACGGCGGCCGTCCTTTAAATGGTACTACCCAGGCCAGCGGCGCTAAAAACAGCGCTTTACCCGTTATCGTAGCGGCAGCTTTGGCCGAAGAACAATCACTGCTCCAAAATGTGCCTGAGGGCACAGATGTGGACACCATCTGCGCGATTTTATCTTCCTTGGGAGTCAAAGTATGGTGGGACGGGCCCGGGCGACTGCGGGTAGACGGGGCCGGATTAAAGAATACCCAGGCGCCATATGAATTGGTACGCAAGATGCGCGCCTCTTTTTATGTAGCCGGGGTGTTGTTAGGGCGTTTGGGCGAAGCGATGGTTCCACTGCCAGGGGGCTGTTCCATAGGTTCGCGGCCGGTGGACTTTCATATTAAAGGATTCGAGGCTTTAGGTGCCAAGGTTACCTTGGAGCATGGTTTGATGAAGGCCCAGGCCCGACAGCTTGCAGGGAACAAATATTATGTGAGCCGGGCAAGTGTTGGGGCAACGGTGAATACTATGTTGGCTGCAGTGTTGGCCCGAGGTACCACGGTGCTGGAAAATGCAGCCCGGGAACCGGAAGTGGTGGATTTGGCCAATTTTCTCAGTGCCATGGGGGCGAAAATTCGCGGTGCTGGTATGGATGTGATTCGAATCGAAGGTGTTGATCGCTTGCATGGCACGGAGCATGAGATTATTCCGGACCGGATTGAAGTAGGATCGTATCTTATTTTAGGCTCCATGGCTGGCGGTGAGGTAGTGGTTGAAAATGCCATGGGAGAACATTTGCGCTCGGTATTGGCTAGTTTGGAGGCAATTGGTGTAACAGTAGAGGAAAGCACTACTGCCATCCGGGTGTCCCGCAAAGGGGCGTTGATGCCGCTTAATATTACTACCCAACAATACCCTGGTTTTCCCACGGATTTACAGGCCCCTCTCAGCGTTTTGCTAACCCTAGCCGATGGTATCAGCACGGTGCGGGAGACAATTTTCGATGGCCGCTTTAAATATGTGGATGAACTACGGCGAATGGGAGCCGATATTCATGTTGAACGGGATACGGCTATTATCACTGGCCCAGTGGAGCTGGCTGGAGCGCCGGTAGAAGCTACTGATTTACGCGGCGGCATGGCGTTGGTGATTGGGGCCCTTTCGGCCCAGGGTAGAAGCGAGATCATTGGCCTGGAACACATTGACCGTGGCTATGAGAACTTGGAGCAGAAGCTGCAACATCTCGGAGCGTCGGTGAAGCGTGTTAGCGTTTAGCTTGTAAGGCGAAAAACAGGCTTATAATTGCCCCGGGTGGGCTTGGTGTTTAAGAGGTGAATCCCGTTGAGAATTACTGTTTTGGGCCGCTACGGCCCCTATCCTGCCGCTGGCGGGGCTTGTTCCGGCTACCTGATAAATGCCTCTGGTACTTATCTACTACTAGATTGTGGTGCCGGAGTGGTAAGTCGATTAGCCTTTCATGTGGGACTGGAGTCTTTGTCGGGTTTAATTTTATCACATCTACACGGGGATCATATCAGCGATGCCTTAGTGCTCCGGTATGCCCTGCAGGCAGCTACTGTCCGTGGGTTGCGCACGGGGCCGCTATCGGTCTGGACCCCGTTTGAACCCCGGGACCAGTTGGAACTATTGCAGTATCGGGATGTGTTCAACATCCAGGAGCCGTTACCGGGACAAATGGTGGAAATTGGTACCATGGCAGCTACCCCCATTGCTGTTAAGCACAGTATCCCGACTTTTGGGTGGCGCTTTAGCACTGGCTCTGGAACGGTGGCATATTCTGCTGACAGCGAAGAGTGCGATGGTTTGATTTGTTTAGCCCGAAATGCTGATTTGTTTTTATGTGAGGCTACCTTTACCGCTGCTCGGTTGCAGAAGGGGGGCAGTAATCATTTGTCTGCGCGCCAGGCCGGGTGTATTGCCAGCCAAGCCCAGGTAAAGCGGTTGTTACTGACACACTTATCACCGTGGGAAGACCCCGATGAACTGTTGGCTGAGGCCCAGACGGAGTTCCCGCAGGCTGAACTAGCTGTGGAGCAGCGTACATACGAAATCTAGAGATTAACCTAGCCCCACCTTCTTGGGTGGCTAGTTAATAGAGACGGTGAAGCCAATGCCCAGAAATTATTTATCGGCACTTGCAATTATGGTAGCGTTGCTATTTGTTGCTACTGGGATTGCCCTGGGGATTAGATTCTTGTTGGTAACTGACGAGATTGTGGCGGGAGTGTCTGTGGGCGACATCGATGTAGGTGGTTTAAATACGGCTGAAGCGCAAGTGGCCTTAAGAGAAACAGCAAAACGTACGGACGATACTGAGCTAGAATTAGGTTTAGGGGACAAGAAAACATTGGTCCGACTACGGGATATTGGAATTGAAACTGATTTGGAACAAACGATTGCGGCGGCTGTTGCGGCGGGACGAAGCGGTAGGGTCTGGAGGCAACTGCAACAACGCCAGAAGATAAAAACAGATGGCAAGATTATACCGCTGGAGTTTCGAGTTGATGAAGAAAGGTTGGCGGGTTTTATAACCCAATTAGCTGAAGATGTTAAACAGCCAGCCCGGGATGCCTATTTTATTCTGGGACCCGGCCCTAAGCTTGAGCCCATTTCGGCACAAATTGGGCAGGTGCTGGAAACGGACAGGGCAAAGGAAGAAATTATGGCGGCAGTGGCAGCGGGCCAATATGCGATAAGGTTACCGGTCCGGCAGCTAATGCCGCGAACAGTAGAAGAACTGCTTCGAATGGGCGTTAAAGAAGTGGTGGGGATTTTCAGTACTAGTTTTAATGTTGCTGCCAAGGATCGCAATCATAATATCAAGTTGGCCGCCGCTGCCTTAAATGGCCATCTTATTGAATCTGGACAACTGTTTTCCTTCAATGAAGCAGTGGGTCCGCGAGATTTGCAGCAGGGGTATAAAGAAGCACTGATTATTACCGATGATAAACTCGTGCCTGGTGTCGGCGGCGGTATTTGTCAAGTGTCTAGCACCTTATATAATGCCGTTTTGCTGTCCGGCCTTGAAGTGGTGGAACGACACAACCATACCCTCCCCATCGGTTATATCAGCCTGGGACGGGACGCCACGTTGGCTTATGGGACTATTGATTTAAGGTTTAAGAATTCAAGACCAGAGCCGGTAATGATCTGTTCTGGTGTGAGTGGGAATCAACTTACAGTAGCTATTTTAGGTACGGGCAAGGGGGAGCAGGTGGAAATTCGTACTGATGTGGAAGAGGAAATACCCTTTCCAGTCGTATTTGAAGAGAACCCCGATCTAGTGCCAGGGGCCGACACGGTAATGGAAGAAGGCAAGGTCGGTTACAAGGTAACGGTGACCAGAACCATCCGGAAAAACGGTGAGATCATTCTCCATGAGGTGGTAGCACGCGATATTTATCAACCGCAGCCGGAACTTCATGTCGTTGGTCCAGTGAAAGAAGAATTTGAACATAGAAAAGAAGGGGCTTGAACTGATGAAGGCTTTCATCCAAAAACAAACGGCTGCAATTCGGGCTCGAGTGGGGCCGGGGCGAGTAATATGCGGTTTAAGCGGCGGTGTCGATTCATCTGTAGCTGCAGCTTTGGTTCAGCGAGCTGTGGGTGATCAACTTACCAGCATATTTGTCGATAACGGCCTGATGCGCAAAGATGAGCCGGAGCAGGTGGTATCTGTTTTTCGGCAAATGGGGTTTAAACTCATCCAGGTCGATGCGAGCAACCGTTTCCTACAACAGCTAGCCGATGTTACTGATCCGGAACAAAAAAGGAAAACAATTGGGGAAGAGTTTATCCGAGTGTTCGAACAAGAAGCGCTGCGTTTGGGGGACGTGGATTTTTTGGTACCTGTCT
>DATERQ010000058.1:0-5163 GCA_035271345.1 bacterium
GGATTGCTGCCGGTTTCCTCAGCTAT
The DNA here is from genome assembly GCA_035271345.1 of bacterium. GTDB lineage: Bacteria > Bacillota > DTU030 > DUMP01 > DUMP01 > DUNI01. The sequence continues at coordinate 27 of DATERQ010000058.1, forward strand.
CCAATTGTAAAGCTGGTGGCCGGACGCAAAAACGAAGTACACTGGTTTACCTATATCCTGGCCCTCATCTCCCTGGTACACTTTTTTGCCTAAAGCCAAACAGCAATAAACAACAGCAGGAAGACACTAAAAAAGACCCTTGCCTATTCCAGGTAGGGGTCTTTTCTTACTACACGTTATTTCAATTGCTGTCCGAACTGCGTCTTGTACAAAGCAGCATAATGCCCACCGCGCCGTAACAACTCTTCGTGGCTGCCTTGCTCTCGAATTCCTTTTTCATCGAGATAGATTATTTTGTCGGCGTTTTTCACCGTGGACAGGCGATGCGCGATCACCAACACCGTTCTCCCCACAGACAACTGATCAAAGGACTCCTGTATTTTTAGCTCCGTTACCGTATCCAAAGCGCTGGTGGCCTCGTCTAGAATCAGGATTAGGGGGTTTTTAAGGAAAATGCGAGCGATGCTAATCCGCTGTTTTTGTCCGCCGGAAAGCAGAACCCCTCGCTCTCCCACCTCAGTATCAAATCCATGGGACATTTCCATAATGGTATCATAAATCTGGGCTCTTCGGGCCGCTTGGTAAACCTCTTGGTCAGTGGCGTCCAGCCTGCCATAACGAATATTTTCCCTCACGGTTCCAGAAAAGAGGAACACATCCTGAGAAACAATGCCGATGTTTTGGCGCAGGCTCTCCAAGGTCACTGCTTTAATATTTTGACCATCAATAACAATGCTACCAGCGTCTATTTCATAAAAACGTGGTATCAGGTGGCATAAAGTTGATTTGCCTCCACCGGATGGGCCTACAATTGCCAGTATTTTGCCCGGTTCCGCAGAAAGATCGATTTGTTCCAACACCACAGTATCATCATCATAGGAAAAAGATACGTTTTTAAACTCAATGCTGCCTTCGGTAACCTGAAGTTTTTTAGCATCTTCGGCATCAACAATATCAGGTTTTACATTCATAATTTCGACAAACCTGGCAAATCCGGCCATACCGCTCGCGTATTGCTCCATAAACTGTACCAACTTGCGGATCGGCTGTAAAAATGCACTAACGTATAATGAAAATGTCAACACATCAACTGCATCTAGTTTATTTTGCATAATAAGATAACCACCAATGCCAATGACAACGACGTGGAAGATATTGATAAAAAACTCCATCCCGCTGTTGAACACCGCCATGGCAGCATAATAGCTCTTTTTAGCCGCTTTAAACAGCTCGTTCCCAGATTCAAATTTAAGCTCTTCATGATCCTCGTTTACAAAAGCCTTGGCCACCCTTATGCCCGAGATGCTGGATTCAATGACGGCGTTGATTCCGGCCAGCTCTTCTTTTACACTGCGTGAAGCCCGGCTCATACGCCGGCGTTGCGAAATGGTAAATGCCAACGCCACCGGAATAAGAAACATCAAGACAACGGTAAGGAAGGCATTAATGGGAAAGAGAATAATAAGGGCCCCGATGATGGTCACACCGGAAATGAACAAGTTCTCCGGGCCATGGTGAGCCAGTTCCGTAATATCAAACAAGTCGGTGGTGACATGGCTCATCAATCCGCCAGTGCGAGCTTGGTCATAAAACTTAAAGGAAAGCGTCTGTAAGTGCCCAAAAACCTCCTGCCGCATATCGGCTTCGATCAAAACGCCTAAATTATGGCCCACATAAGTCACAATGTAGGAAAATACCGACCGTAAGAAAAACATCGCCACAAAGCTACCCACCAGCACAAAAAATAACGTAAACATACCATGAGGCAATAGCGTATTTAAAGCATACCGGCTCAAAATGGGAAAAGCCAAATCAACGGCTGCCATCATTAAGGCGCAGAATAAATCCAATAAAAAGATGCCAATATGATCTTTGTAAAAGGACATGAAAATAAGAAGTTTATTTTTTGTATAATCGCGTTTTCGCATCTGATTTTGATTTCCTTCCCGCTGCTTTGTTTCCACCCCTCCGCCATCATCCGAGGGCGCTTTGTTCATTTGCTTTCCGCCTGATCATAATCCCACCCGCTGTAGGGGCTATTCCATCTCTCTCCAAAACAACTTTTTCTCCATTTTGAAGGCCAATACCTTCTTCAAGAAGCTAAAAACTGGCTGCCAGCAAATTCCCCTTTACCGGCAGCCAGTGGTTATACAAACGAAGGGTTGTTGGTGGAGCTGAAGGGATTCGAACCCTCGACCTCATGGATGCGAACCAAGCGCTCTCCCAACTGAGCTACAGCCCCACATAAGGAATAGAAAAAATGGCTCCTCGGGCGGGATTCGAACCTGCAACTACCCGGTTAACAGCCGGGTGCTCTACCGTTGAGCTACCGAGGAATGCCTTCCGAATTAAATTATAGCGCACCCGTTCATAGTTGTCAATGGCAAGCTGACAACCACCCTTATTCCGCTATATCAGCCCTATTCCCGCGGCCTCATGGTGGGAAATAAAATAACATCTCTAATGGAGGCTGAATCAGTAAGCAGCATCACCAGCCGGTCAATGCCAATGCCAAGGCCGCCTGTGGGCGGTAGCCCATATTCCAGCGCGTTGATATAATCCTCATCCAAGGGATGGGCCTCTTCATCACCGGCTTCTTTTTGCTTCACTTGCTCCTCAAACCGTTGGCGCTGATCGGTAGGATCATTGAGCTCGGAAAAGCCATTAGCCATTTCTCGCCCAAAGATAAAAGGCTCAAACCGGGCCGTAAATTCTGGATCGTCTGCCTTGCGTTTGGATAAAGGAGAGATATCCACCGGATAATCAACGATAAATACCGGCTGAATTAAGTTAGGCTCCACCGCGGCATCAAACACATCGTTTAGAACTTGACCCCAGCTAGCCTGATCATCCACATCATAGCCCTGCGCTCTCGCCACCTGGCGGGCCTCTGAGGCTGTCTGTATTTGGCCAAAATCGAGCCCACTGTATTTCTTAACTGCAGCCACCATGCTTACACGGGGCCAAGGAGGGGTCAAGTCGATCTTTACCCCTTGATAAATAATCTCCATGGAACCTGTCACCTTTTGCGCCGCCCCGGAAATAATCTCTTCCGTGATTCTCATCACATCATCAGCGTTGGCAAACGCCTGGTAACATTCCATGGAAGTATATTCCGGATTGTGTTTCGTGCTAATACCTTCGTTTCTAAAGTTCCGATTTATTTCGAATACCTTCTGAAACCCGCCCACGATAAGGCGCTTCAGATACAGTTCCGGTGCAATCCTCAAATAAAGACGCATGTCCAACGCATTGTGGTAAGTAACAAACGGGCGTGCATTTGCACCCCCGGCAATAGGGCTCAACATTGGCGTCTCCACTTCCAAAAAACCTTCGGCGGTTAAATAATCGCGCATGAACTGGATTATGCGCGACCGAGTGACAAATACTTCGCGCACTTGGGGATTGGCGATCAAATCAACATAGCGCTGGCGATAACGCAAATCCACATCCTTCAACCCATGCCACTTCTCTGGTAACGGTCGTAAAGCTTTGGCCAATAGCGTATATTTATCCAGCTTTATTGTGGTTTCACCGCGACGAGTCTTAAAAACACTGCCCCGGACCCCTATAATGTCACCCACATCTAAATCCTTAAACTGTCCATAACATTCTTCGCCCAAATCGTTGATGGAGGCATAAAGCTGTATTTCGCCACTGCCATCACGTACATGGGCAAAGGATACCTTGCCGTGTTCCCTTTTAGACATTATCCGGCCCGCAATGGACACTGGCTTACCCTGCAGGCTGTCGAAGCGATCGTGGATCTCGGCTGTTTCATGGGTAAAATCAAAGCGATCAAGCCGAAACGGATCCCGACCCTGTTCTTTCAACTGCTGAAGCTTCCGTCGACGTACAGCCAGCTCACTACTGGAATCAAAGCTTTCCTCAGCCATTTTTAGCCTCCTCATAACAATCCCCGGACAAATGCTGTTCTAGCCTTCAGGGCTGTTGGCGATATCTATAATACGATAATGAAAAATTCCCGCCGGAACAGTAATGTCCACCACAGTTCCCACGCGCTGTCCTAACAGAGCTTTACCCACAGGGGAATTGTTTGAAATTTTATTTTCCCCCGGGCTCACTTCAGCCGAGCCCACAATGGTAACAAGACGGGTTTTCTTATTATCTGTATTCTCAATGGTCACTGTGGAACCCAAAGCCACCTGGGTATTATTGTCACTTTGTTGAATTATCCTGGCCTTTGACAGTAATTTTTCCAGCTCAATTATACGCCCTTCATTGAACCCTTGTTCCCGTTTAGCATCATCATACTCCGAATTCTCACCCAGGTCGCCGAACTCGATGGCCTGCCTTATGCGTTCTGCTATCTCCCGCCGTTTTATCGTGCGGCGCTGCTCCAGCTCCTGCTCAAGTTTTTTAAGCCCGGCCCGCGTCAACGGTATTTCCCTATCCTCCATTTGCCCTCCACCTTTTTAGCTATATTTCCATAAAAACCGGCAGTCAGCCGTTTGCTGCATAAGAAATACTACGAACCGCACTGCCCACAGTCCGTAGCTAGACCCTGTTCCAGACCTCGTTTGTACATCATTATAAAATAACGCCGGTCAAGTGTCAAGAAAAATGAAGCATTCGGTCAAAGCCGTGCAGCCCTGCTAGTTTGAAGCCGTGCCTATCACCCAACCCCATAATTTCATCAATCTGTTCCACGGAAACACTATTCCCCACGGTAAAATTATCCGACCGGCCTTCCAGCGCCAAGATCATAGTTTCAGCCATGGGGGAAGATACCGTCCGGGGGGGAAAACCATAGTCAAAACCAAAATCCAGCGATCCCGGCACCCTCACCATGCCACCTTCCATCACCAACACATCTGGCCGTCGATTTGCAGCCTCAGGAGTTATGGCCCTTGGCCGGGCCAAATCACAAACCAAAGCCCCCTTCTTTGCCCCTTCCAGTCCGTTAACAAATACCGTCGATCCGGGAACGATGAGGACTAGGTCGGCCTGGGCCAAAGCTATTTTTGAATTGGCCGCTATTTGTACAGCAAGCCCACTTTCGCGGAGAATTCGCCCCGATAATCTCTCCAGTTGCCTGCTGTTTCGGCCGGAAATGGTAAGATAGTTTACTTTCCGGGCCAAAATACGGGAGCAGACAGAGCCAATGGTACTGGTG
>DATERQ010000059.1:0-5524 GCA_035271345.1 bacterium
ATCCAAAACCTTCGCTGTTGCAATGCCAAACTATTATTTACCTTGCTTTTAAGGTTAAATAGTTCCCGCCGATGAAGATAGCTATCAGTTGTCAGACATGAGAGTTCTGCCCTCCATATTCTACACGGAGCGCAAAACTCCTGCTTTGGACCTTAAAATATTTTCATTTTGGTGACTGCTCATTCACAATCCGCCATCACAGTTCCTTTTCTTCCCTTCAATGCTGCCGGATATGATAAAAATCTACCCATTGAATTTTTAAAGAAGGTATTCCCGCTTAAATGGAGAATCACATACAGATGATGATGTTAGACAACTAGCATCCCCGCCGCCATAATACTTCTGGTAAGGAGGATACAATATGGACCGCAAAAAGATTGAGGATCTAACCTACGCCGGCATATTCGGCGCCATTAGCTTTTTGCTCATGGCCTTCGCCCAGTTTCCTATAGTCCCCGGTTATAATTTTTTGCGTTTCGATCCCGGGGAAGCTCCAGCCTTATTGGTGGGCCTGGTTAAGGGCCCCCGCGTCGGGTTTATGGCAGTGGTAATAAAAGATTTGCTGTACCTGTTGTTTCGGGCTAAGTCACCTTTTGGCCCTGCGGCTGATTTTTTTGCTTGTTCCACTTTTGTGGTGATTACCTCAGTTATTTTAAAGCGGGGCACCACATCGGGGCGACGCATTTTTTCCGCAGCTTTAATGGCCACATTAGCCCGGATCCTGATAATGATACCGGGAAATGTCCTTATTCTGGGACTACAGTTCGGTTACAGTTTTGGGCAAGTATTGGAAACCTTTTGGCCGGTTATTGTACCCTTCAATGTAGTTAAATCACTCACTAATACAGTGTTGGCGTTGCCCCTGGTTCTCTATCTATCCCGGCATGGAATAGCACCAAAAACCTCGATTGCAAAACCAAACCAATAAGGTATTGGATTGGGACTGAAACAAGGCCGGTCAGCCATCTTCCCAGCACCAGCGATTCCGCCTGATCGGCAATCAAAGTATACATTAATCATGGTCGATCATGGTGAGGTAGTTATTGGAACGCTCTTTCACCATCATAATTGCCCGCTGGATAATCAGTTTATTTAAGGGGCGGTGTTGGATCCCGCTGCTAACCGGCTGTTTGTCGTTCCTTGAAGTCTAGCTAAGGAAGGAGGGTTCACCATTGTTTCGTAAACAGAGATTGTATTTGCAAGTGGCTGAGGTGCTGAAAGATCATATTTTTGACGGGATCATTAAACCCGGAGAAAAACTCAAGTCGGAAGCGCAGCTTTGTGATGAGTTTGGTGTTAGTCGCGCTACCATTCGGGAAGCCCTTGGTCATTTAGAAAGCCAGGCCTTAATTACCCGCAAACACGGGATTGGATCTTTTGTGCTGGATACCCAGGAGGGCGTGGTGGCAGGTTTAGAAACCCTGGAGAGCTATATTGATACAGTGAGGCGGTCTGGTCAGGAAGCCAGCGAACACATTCTTAGCATTACCAAAATCAGGCTGGAAGACGCTGTTGCCGCTAAAATGGAAACCGACAGCGGCGCCGTCGGTTATGAGGTAAAAACAGTGCGGTTCGCAGACGGAATCCCTGTAAACTATTCTGTCGATATTTTGAGTCATGATATTATTCAGGATGCGAATTTGTTGTGCAAGCGAAGGGATTACGAAACGCTCCTTGATTTTCTTAGCGAGGAGTTATCGGTTTTCGCGCGCTACGCTTTAATGTATTTAAATGCCATCGAGGCTTCCGCAGAAGTGGCCAGTATACTTAAGGTTCCTCAGCAGTCACCGGTATTATATTTAGATGGTGTGGTACGCCAAAGCGACGGAACTTGTATTTACCATTCATCAAATTATTTTGTTACGGCTAGATATAGGTTTTCCATTGTCAGGAGACGATGAAAACTTTCGCCCCTGGCAGTGGCTAAGTTGGTAAAAATCGATCAAGGCGGTGTGATCGGCATGATAAAAACAATTGGCCCCCATAAGGGGCTATTGGTTGCAAGAAGCAACGACAAAGATATTCTTGGGGTCGCCCAGGATGGCGGCTCAGTAAGCACCCTCCTTCAGGGCTGTTTAAACGATGGCTATTCGGGCGCCCTGGTTTGTTCCCGGAACAATAATTGGCGTCCGTCTCCATTTGTTGCGACAACGAAACAAGACCTTTTGGCTGCCGCCGGAACATCTTATGTAAACCCGTCCATGCTCCAGGGCTTGAAAACCATTACTGACGGACGGTTCGCTCTGGTGGCCACTGCTTGTCAAGTTAAAGCCTTACGACATCTTCAATCCCGCGGGAATCGGGCCGCAAAACAAATTCAGATGGTGATAGGGTTACTATGTTCTGAAAGCTATTTGTACCATAGCTTCGTTGAAGAGAAGCTGCAGCAGGAAATGGGAATTGAGCCGACGAAAATCAAAAGCATGAATATTAAAGGGAAGTTAATAATTAGTCTCCAGGATGGCACAGCCGTTGAAATCCCGTTAAAACAACTGCGCCCTTATACGCGAAAATCCTGTGGCGTATGTACCGATTTCACTTGCGAACAAGCAGATATCTCAGTGGGAAGCGTCGGCCTTAATGGTTATAATTTTCTTATTACCCGAACTCCTGCCGGCCAATCCTTGGTCAACACCTTGCTTAGTGAAGGTTTATTGGTGACCAGTCCCCTGGCCGAACATAGCCGGGCTTTAAAACTATTGCTAACCCTGTCAGCGAAAAAGAAAGCCAATCGGGGTTAACAGGGCGGTGAATAAAACCATTTATCGCCAATGGGAAACAAATAAAAAGGGCATGCCGCCCTGCTTAAGGGGAAACCCTCGGCGGCAAGCCCTTCTTTTTTGTCCTAATCATTAAAGTTAATCGATTAACCCTACTACCCCTAATCCACCATCTCGGTGATAATTTTCCCGCCCTCAGTGATCAAAACCCCCAGCACCAAGCCTAAGGCCAAGGTAATGATAACCCAGATGCTGTTTTCACCCCCGGTACCGAAAGAAGAGGCGAAGCCGCCAAATACCATCGGGGCATTCCCAAGCACTGTATCGGGAAACAGTACCATATGCACAATACAAAGAATCGAGACTATTGGGGTTAACGTTACCATCATATTCAAGCCTGGATTAACAATACCAGTAAGGCCCAAAGCCCATAAACTGATCACGCCCCAAAGAACGCCACTGGCCGCAGAACAAAAATAGGTGGGGAAGGTCTTGTATTCAGCCCCACCACAAAAGAAAATCGGCAACGACACAAACGCGACCCACATAAAACCGGCATTAGGAAGACCGGCACAAACCCAACAATAAATTCCATCGAGCAAACCAATCCAAATACACCACAGGATCATGGCCTTTTTACTCATTTTTATCCTCCTTTCTTGCCCAGCCCGGATTTAATCAATATTAAGAACCGGCAGGTAACAACTTCACCTTAACAGGCTTTATTGTCGCCTGCCCAACATAACCCGGAAAATATGCTTTACGCCAATCGAGGCGCGGCTACTCTTTTATCACCGCAAAGGCCCGGGTAAATCCGCCATCAGATTTATCGATCAAAATCGGGGCTGCGGCAAAAAACACCCGTTCCACATCTAATTGGTCCAAATTGTTTAGATTTTCGACGATGCCAATTTCATTGCCCATGAGAATATGATGAACCGGGGCCGCAGTGCTGTCCACTGTATCTGGGGAAATGATGTCCATACCCACCGCCTTGATTTTCAGCTCCACCAGTTTATGGGCCAGTTCTTCAGAAAAATGGGGGGATTTTTCCACATACTGTGGTTGGTCCCAAAGTTTACCGTAACCGGTGCGGATTAATACAATGTCTCCAGGTTTGATGTCATAGCCTTCCAGCACCTGGGCTGGAATCTCCAGCTCATCTTCCACCGGGGCATCCACGACAATGGCCTCACCGATATAAGTATCCAGTGGAATTTCATCCATTAATTTTGCTCCTTTGATCACATGGCCAAAAGCGTCACAATGGGTGCCCACATGGGCGCCGGCATGGAAATCCGTCACCCGATAGCCACCTTCGTCTATTTGGGCAATCTGTTTGATATCAATGGCCGGAGTGCCGGGAAACAGTGTCATTCCCACTTTATAAGCATGGGATAAATCTATTATTCTCATTAGTTAAATCCCTCCTGGGTTTTTTGTTTGGTGTAGCATTTCCTGCCTTTTTATCCGTCCCCGCACTAGCGGTTAAATCTGGTTCTGAAACCACCTCCCTTTGGGCCAATAACTGCTTTTGTCGGCTATTCTACTGCTGTTGCACCCGCTGCAGTCCGGCCCGGCGCGCAATATCAAGGGCCTCCCGGTATTCACGGTCAGTAATCCTTCGCCCCAGCGCCTTATGCCCCACTGCCCGGTAGCAAGGCCGGTATTGGGCCATTACATTTAAATATGTGTCTGGCGAAATTTTTGTGGCAATAAAACACATTATTTGTTCCGTACCGGCCAAACCAGCCGGTAACACCAAATGCCTTACCATCAAGCCCCGGACAGCAATACCCCTTTGATCCAGCACCAGATCCCCCACCTGGCGGTGCATTTCTTTGACGGTGGCAAAACTAACTTCGGGATAATCTGCTGCCGCTGAAAACTCCTCAGCCGGCGCCCTTGTGCCATATTTCAAATCAGGCATATAAATATCCACGACACCGTCCAATAGTCGAATCGTCTCCAAAGAATCGTAGCCGCCGCTGTTATAGACCAAGGGAATTTCCAAGCCGTTTTCAGCCGCCAGTTTCACTGCTGCTAAGATATTGGGCACCACATGAGTGGGAGTAACCAAGTTCACATTATGACAACCCAGGCCCTGAATACGCAGCATCATCCGACTTAGCTCCCGGTCACTCACCGTTCGGCCTTCACCCAAATGGGCAATGCTGAAATTCTGGCAGAAGATGCAACCTAAGTTGCAGCGGGAAAAGAAGATAGTACCGGAGCCTTTAATTCCCACCAGCGGCGGTTCCTCGCCAAAATGAGGGCCCAAACTGGAAACCCTCGCTTTGTCAGCCGTTTTGCAAACGCCGACAGTGCCAGGCTGTTGAAATCTTTCCGCCTGGCAGCGCCGAGGGCAAAGCCGGCAGGGGGAAGCCAGCTCCCGGGCTCGCTGTATTTTTTGATCCCATTCTTCCGCACTCAAGGACAGGTACGCTGGCCGGCACGGTTCCACCGTAAACGATTTCATGTAATAAGCATACCTCCTTACAGGCATAATCTTTTCAATTATTTATTTGATCATACTTTAGCCTTAATTCTCATATTCCACAGGGGGGGATTGTTTTCCTGCTCAAAAGGGCCCTTGCCAACTTAGCAAGGGCCCTTTTTTAGGAAATTACCCGGGACGAATTAATCTTTAACAGCCCGGCTTAGCCACCGTCTTTCCAAACCTTCCCCCCAAGTGCAGTCCTGATTAGAAGGTCTTCCCTTTCCGGCCGGCACCAGTTGCCTTTGCTCTTTGGTGACCTTAACCAACAACTCCCGCCTTCAACCCAGTGTCTACGGCAACCACC
>DATERQ010000060.1:0-2688 GCA_035271345.1 bacterium
ATCTAACACAACGCCGTCCCACTGGACCTGGTTCAAAAAATCTTTGTCTCGCCCCAATAAAGCATAACTTGTAATAACCAGCGCTTTCCCCTTTACCATGTTTATGAACTTTTTGTCTTTAAGACGGGAAGGGCCATGATGGACTTGTAGCGGCAGTTCCGGCGTAAAGCGGGCTGACTCTTTCTCCCAGTTAGCAATAACCGATGTTGGGCATACCAACAATGCCGGGCCAGCTAAACCCTGCGCCCAGCGGTGCTGGAACAGCGCCAGGCACTGAATAGTCTTTCCCAAACCCATATCGTCAGCCAAACAAGCACCAAAACCGATTTCACTTAGAAATTTAAGCCAACTATAGCCGCGCCGTTGATAGGGACGAAGCTCCCCCTTAAGCAGTAGCGGCTGCGGCAAGTCCGGACTTAGCTTCAGCCCTTGTAGCCGTCTTAACACATCCTTCAACCAACTGGAACCAGTTACGCAATCCAGGGGAAGGTGGTCCGGCTGGTCTGCGGCCCCCAAGGACAAACGTATTAGATCTCGGGCTGTTAGCGGTTCCGACGCCTTTTTATGCCAGAAACGCAGCGCCGCCTGGATCCCGTTAACATCCACTTGCACCCATTGCCCTCTCAGCCTCAACAGCGGCGATTTTAGCTCTGCCAAAGTAGCCAATTCTTTTTCTGTCAGCACCTCATCGCCCACCGCCACCTGCCACTCAAACGAAACCACATCATCTAAATTAAAGCTGGCAGCGGAAGAAAAGCCAGCAGGTGAAGCCCGACCTTTTACAGCCAGCTTGGTCCGGGGACCCTGGTTTGTCCACCAGGCCGGCAACATCAGCATAAAACCCGCTTGCCGCAACAACGGCGCCTGGTGGGAAAGAAAATCAAACGCACTGTTGCTGTCCAGTTCAGCGACGGTGGGGATACGAGCCTGCATGCTGTCTTTGATCACAGTTGATAAAGAGGCGGCCTGCCCTAAAGCGGTAAGAATAAACTCTCGCCGACCGGCCAAGCTATCACCGCTAATCTTTAGCTTCCTGTTGCTGGACCAGGCAGTGGCAGTGGAAAGAAGGAAGCTGGGGTCCTCCCGGGCCTGGAGTAAATAACGGAGGGTCCAAGTTCCATTATTTGCATCGATTTCGGTAGGCTGTGGTTCCTCCAGCCGAAAACAAAACCGGTAGGGGGCTGCCGACAAAGTGTACGCCCGGCGCTGCCATTCCGCGATCTGATGACCAAGGCTGGCCAGTTCCGCCAGGCTGCCTTCCAACTGGGGCGGCGCCGACGCCTTTAGCGCTGCCAACCAACGCTGATGGGTATTGCCGAGCACAGCGCCTTTGCCCCTTCCCTCTTTCATTATACCGGCCACCGATAAGGCTGCCCTACGAACCAGCTGATTAGTTATCAAAGCTAAAAACTCCATAACTACCGCTGAAGCCTGTGTGTCAAACTCGGGGCCTTCAGTCAAGCAATAGCAAGCAGCAGTCATTGCATTTACCAAGTTGGCTACGGTTTCCAGATCCTCCCCAGCCAACACCGGTTCCCAGGCTGCAGCATAGGTACCATTCTCTTTTTTCAGCGTCGGCAGGAACCGGCCTCGCATGACTAAAGAGGCTCCGTAACGCAAAATTTGCATCCAGACGAAAAATTCAGGTCCCAGCAACAAAGCCGGGCTAAGCTGCCTTTGCCCGTCACAAAATAGTAGGAAGGCAATAACATCAGCCGCAGTTAGGGGCAAGGTAGTCACTTTCCACGGCCGTAACTCCGGTTCCCGTTCTGCCAGCGGTTGATCCACCACCAGGCTAGATGCCAATGGCCGATCGGGAAGGGATGGCATCCATGCCACCATTCCCGCCCCCGTTTGGTTACTGTTTTTAAATCCAGCCAATTCCAGCGCTTGCTGCAATTGTTCTGGCGAAACGTCAAAAGGTGACGGCCGCGGTTTTGGTTTCTTTGGCGGCCGCCCCCGGCGTGAAGTGAATTCCTTGGCCGGGGTCTCCCCCCACAAATAACAGCTACCGTTAAAATAACTTAAATGGAGTACAATCATAATTTACACCCTATCTGCCGCCATGGGCCAGATTATATTTTATCGAGATCGTAATGTAAATCCCGAAAGCCATCAAATTGGGCCGCACTTAAATAATACACAGTCCCAACCCATATATCAGGGTCCCAAAGCTGCCCCAGCAGTTGGAAACGCCATCGATGGACACCCGATATCATATTTTCTCCTCACCCATCGGATCCTCCTGCAAGGGAAAATTCCCCCGAGTTGTCGATAAGATTAAGGTGGCGATATCCCCTCTCCCCCATTTGGTCGCAATCTTCTTTGACCGGCGGATTATCGCTTCTAATCCTGATAGCGATAGTTTCCGACAAGGTACCCTTTCCACAGCCCCTATTTGTTGGAGCCTCTCATCCAACGCCGTCGCTATCAGTCGACAGGTACGATAAATTCTGGTGGTGCAGACACCAGTCTTTTTTCCAGCCAATAACCGTTCCGCAACCAAAGGTTCGTAGTCGCGATGGAATTGCTCCAGTGTACTACTCAAGCCAGCCACTCTTTCAGCCAAGGAAATAATGGAGCCTTAGAGGTTCGTTTTTAGCCCAATAAATCTGGTAATCATCACCGTCGATAATGAACTGTTCAATTTAGTAACCGTGAATTAAATCACCCGGATTAAAATACCGG
>DATERQ010000061.1:0-6791 GCA_035271345.1 bacterium
GGACTATGATGCTATGCAAAAGTTGGAAAGCCTTGCCGAGGAGAGGTTTTATTCGATCTATGAAAAGAACAAGAGAAGCATTGCCGCTTTGAAAGAAGAAAAGCGCAGGAAACACTATGAACGTTTACGGCTGGCGTCTCCTGAACCGCAGAATATTCCTTGGATATTGCCTGAAAGCATCGACTTTAACCGTTCCCCAGATGCCCCTCGATATGCAAAACATCTCTACCTGGAAAAGGGCGGTAAATTCAGGGTTGATTTGGGGACATGGGAAAAAGGGGTGCTGGAAATGGAGCTGCAGGATGAACACGTGGTAGGCTGGCTTCGGAATCTTGATCGTAAAGCCTGGTCTTTGGAGATTCCCTATCGTGATGCCGGAAGTATTAAGCCAATGTTCCCCGATTTAATTATAGTCCGCAAGGACGATCAGGGATTTCAGTTTGATATTCTCGAGCCCCACGATTCAAGCCGCAGCGACAATCTGCCCAAGGCGGTAGGACTTGCTGAATTTGCAGAAAAGCACTGGGATTTGTTCGGGCGGATTCAGCTCATTCGCAAACAAAGCGGTGCCGATGGGGTGGAGCGCTATTACCGGTTAGATATGGGAGATACAGCCGTACGAAACAAGGTGTTGCCAATAACGAGCAACACCCAGTTGGATCAAGTTTTCGCCGAGGAGGCAAGACCATAGGCTTTAATTATAGTTAATTGGGCCGGGGGGTGTCTGCGTGCCAAGTGACCGCTCCTTTACCAATTACATAAAAAATAGGTTTTACGATAGTATTTACCCAGCCGTAGACGATTTTGTTGAGCAAAACTGGGAAGGCTTTGACCAGCGCATTTCCAATGTCCGTTGTGCCGGAGACCTGGCTTGCGATTTAGATGATTTCCAGATTATCGGTGTTGCAGCACACCAAAAGAATGAGATGCCAAATCCTCTTTCCGATCCCCTTGTTCCTTACATTTATAAAAAAGATCTGGAGAAGGAAGCCCTTAAGTTTTTGGAAAGATATCACCCGGAAGCGCTTAAAACCCCCATGGCGGTTGAACCGTCTAAACTGGCTGAACAAATGTGGCTACAGAGGGAGCAGTCGGGACATTCACTTACATAGATGGCCGCTATGTTCAACCCCACAGATTTGAGAAAGGAACACTTAAAAGGAATCAAACCTTTTCCATTAGCGCTATAGGGTCAAGTCCATTTTGTGCTGTAAAATGACCACTGTCCTCTGATTGGTCCCATCAGTCAGCAGCCACCTGCCTTTCTGGGGAACCCGATTTTACTTTCTAGTGTTTACGCCAACCAACACCCCCTAAGATAATTATAGTATCTTATCTCGGTGTCCAGCAAACCGGGGGAGGGCCCGCTTTTGAAGAAGAGAATGCTGACCCTAAGGTTATTGCTAAACAAGCCGGGGTTCAAAGATCACAGGGAAATGGCAGAATACATGAAGAATAAAGGCTATGAATGGAATGCCCATAAAAACAATTACCTAAAGGCAGTGGGCAAGGTGGATGGGAAAGAAGAACCCCCGGAAGCTAAAGAAACTAGAGAAGACCTACCAGATGATTTGGTAGAGTATGCACCTTTTATAAGATTTCTTTATGAAAAGCGGGATGATATTTACCAGCTTCTTACCGGAGTCAAAGAAGATGGCAAGATTCCAAGATATGCAGTTCCCGGCCTTGTGAGAACGAAAGCTATTTACATGAGCGATATGATTGCAAGGCTTGCAGCGGAATTTAGTAGGGAAAAGAATGTAACCCAAAGAGAAATTATGGAGGCAGCTCTTATTGAGTATCTGCAGAAGTATGGGTCCAAAAGAGAGGTAGATAGTCTTTTGAAAAATTAGGAAAATATTTTACTTCAAAGGCTGAGTTTTATGGTATAATATTAAGTTACAAGATATAATGAAAGTAGGCAGGTGATGAAATGAAAATAGAAAATCCCCATGATAAATTTTTTAAGAAAACCTTCGGCAATGTAGATGTTGCTAAGGATTTCTTAAAGAATTATTTGCCGCCAAGCATTATGGGTATAATAGACATAGATACATTAGAAGCTCAAAAGGATAGTCATATTGATAAAGAACTACAGGAGAGCTTTTCTGACCTTCTTTTTAAGGCAACTATTAATAACCGGGAAGGCTATCTCTACCTGTTATTCGAGCACAAGAGTTACCCAAGTAGAGACATTGTTCTCCAGCTACTAAAATACATGGTAAATATTTGGGATGTAAAATATAAGGAGATAGGCAGAATACCTGTAGTTATTCCACTGGTAATATATCACGGCAAAAGGAGCTGGAATATAAGTCGTAATCTAAGCGATATGATTTTAAGTTATGACGGTCTCCCACAGGATGTGAAGGCACTTATTCCAAACTATAAATATTTGCTCTATGACCTATCAGACTTCACTGATGAAGAAATAAAGGGCGAAGTAATAAACAGGATAGCAATAAAAATAACGAGGGATATACAAAGAAAAGGAATTGGTGCGATTTTAGAAATTGCACTAGAAGCCGCCGCACTCATGCAGCAATTCGAAGATAAAGATACTGGCCTAGAGTATTTTGAAACATTGATACGGTATATATTCAGTGCTAGGTCGGATTTAACAAGGAAAAGATATGATGAATTTATCGAGAAGGTTGAAACCACTTATCCAGAAGGGAGTGAAATGGTGATGACTTTAGCACAATTGTTTAGGGAAGAAGGAAAAAAAGAGGGTCTTTTGAAGGGTATAGAACAGGGTATAGAACAGGGTATAGAAAAAGGCCTGGAGGCCGGGGCGAAACAAAGCAAATTGGAAATAGCACGAAATGCTATTAGAGAGGGTATGGATATCGATCTCATCGCTAAACTTACTGGGTTGCCCCAAAAAGAGATTGAAATAATAGCAAAAGAAATGGGAAATTAGGCTATTAAATTGGCTAAATGCATAGGAAACCTTTATGAATAATAAGTTAGTAAAATCTTTTAGTATGGATAATGGCACTCATTATATAAAAGGAGTGTGTATGGGGTATTAAGAGACCGCTGAACCCTTTGATATACGGGGTTTACAGCGGTTTTTTATATGTTCGATTTAGGTTTCTTTCCTATTATTGACATTAGTCGCTCCCCACACGAGAGCGTGGATTGAAACCCCTCAAACACAGGTACATATATCTATGCAAGAAACCGTCGCTCCCCGAACGGGGAGGCGTTGATTGTAACGGTAGGGCAACTATAGGGGGGGAGTAGATTGGAAGCTTAATTTAAGAAAAGCGCCAAGCCATAAGCCTGGTGTGATTGTCAATGTAAATGTGAGCCACGTGCTATCTTAAAACTGAACCGCCTTGCAATGCTGGCGCGGCAGGTTTCGGGAATACGCCGGGTACCTTGTCGGTTGCCTTACCGCCTTGGGCGCCCTTCATGGGATAGCATCTGTGGAAGGCCCGTCCAACCTTCCCAAGTCTGCGCTTCAAAAGATCTGGCAGCATGTGGGGGAGGCCCCCGGTTGGCGGGCCAGAATTGTCCGTCCGGTGGCAAACGCCAACCTTTGGCCACAGACCCGCTTGGCATTCCTGCCCGGACAAGAATGGTATAAACTCGTGCTAAATCATTCTGAGGAGGGATTTAGCACATGCAGGACCAGCGATAAGCCGAAGAAATCGCCGCCCAAAGGATCCAGCTTATCGCTCCCCTGTTGGCCGGCGACGTTGACACGGCCAAAGCCAAGTAGATAAGAGCCCGGATCTGGGCCGAGGCCGGAATATCTGGGCGCACCTGCGCCGGTATCTAGCTACCTGCCGGAAAAACGGATCCGAAGGCCTCTGGGAAGCACGCTAAAATAGAGCCACCTGCGCGGACACTTAGAGCCACCGGCGCGGGGCTTCAGAGCCACCTGACGCGTAAAGCGGGAGCCACCGCCATAAAACTCCTGTAAGATGAAATTACTGCGGCACAGCAGAATTCATCTTTAGGGGGAATGACAATGACTGACAACCTAACCATCGTTCGGGCCGTGTACGGCGGCCTCAGCCAGCGCCAGGTAGCAGCAACACACCGTGTATCCCGAAATACTGTTGCACTCCTTCTTCGACACGCCAAAACCCAGGGGTGGCTTACCTTGGAAGATCTAAGCCACCTGGACAACGCAGCCTTTTCAAAGGACCTCGTAAAGCCGACTAGTCCCTCCCGGGATGTAACATTTAAAATGCCGGACTACGAGTACGTCCATGCAGAACTTGCCAAACCACATGTTACCTTAAAACTACTATGGGAGGAATAGGTCGACGACTGCCGGGCTAACAACCACCGCTTTTATATGGAGACGCAGTTCCGGCACTATTACCACAAATTTGCCCGGGTGCACAAGGCAACTATCCGACTAGAACATAAACCGGCTCTGTCACTCGAGGTAGATTGGGCCGGCACCAAAATCGCCTATTTTGATACCGAGACCGGGCAAATGTCTAAAGCATCCCTGTTCGTATCTGTTCTGCCCTGTAGTCAACTGATCTACGTCCAGCCCTTCCGGGACGAAAAGCTGCCTGCCTGGATTACCGGGCACGTTAATGCATTTCAGTACTTCGGCGGTGTCCCCAAAACACTGGTTCCCGACAATTTGAAGGCTGGGGTCCGACACCCTGATTTTTATGCGCCGGACTTGAACAAGACATATCAGGAGCTGGCTGCCTACTACGGAACTGTTATCTTACCGGCCCGTGTCCGTAAGCCTAAGGATAAACCCTCGGTTGAAAACAGTGTCCTTATTGCATCCCGGCAGATCCTGGCCAGGCTTCGCAATGTCCAGATTCTTTCCTTCGCTGATCTACAGGACCACATACGAACGGCCCTAGAGCGGGTGAACGAAGCGCCCTTGACCGGGAAAAACAAGAGCCGTTGGTCATCCTATCTTGCAGAAGAAAAGGATTATATGCTCCCGCTTCCCGCATCCCCCTATGAGCTAGCCCAATGGGGAAAGGCCAAGGTCCAGCCGAATTGCCACATTGCCTTCCAGCGTAAATTCTACTCTGTCCCCTTTGAGCATCTGGGAGAAGAAGTAGATATCCGGGCAACGCAATCCACTGTAGAAATATTCTATCACCACCAGCGGATTGCGTCACATAAAAGGTTGTGGGGAAAAGCTAATTATGCAACTATTACAGAGCACATGCCACCGGATAAGGTTTTCTTTGCAGACTGGGATCGTGATCGTTTCCTTACATGGGCTGAAGGGATAGGAAACGCCACCCGCCGGGTTATTGAGGCCATTCTAGACCGCGCTGTCGTCGAGCAGCAGGCCTATCGTTCCTGTTTTGGGGTACTGAACCTACAAAAGAAATACAGTGCCCAAAGACTTGAACGGGCCAGCAGTTTCATCCTGTCGCGGACATCAGCACCAACCTACCTGCAGCTTAAGAATATCTTAGAAAGGAAAATGGATGTTCCGAAAAAACAGTCTAAGCCGATGAAAGCTGAACAAAAATCATCTCCGCGTGGCTTTCAACGAGGGGCAGCCCACTTCGGAGGTGAAGACCATGCTTAATGAAGAAACATTGAATAAACTGAAGCACATGAAGCTATCGGGCATGGTCGAGGCGCTCAAACAGCAGGAAAATGACCCGTCCTATCGGGAAATGAACTTTCAGCAACGGCTGGGCCTACTAGTGGATTGGGAATTTACCAGGCGCCAACACAACCGACTGCAAAGGCTCATCCGTGCAGCTAAGTTCCAAGATAAAGCGGCCTGTGTAGAGGACATCCGCTACAATGACGATCGCCACCTGGACCGTAACCTTATTTTGGAGCTGGCTACCTGCAATTATATTCCACACGCTCGTAATGTTATCATCGTCGGCCCAACCGGGGCGGGGAAATCATACCTAGCCCAGGCGCTGGGACAAGCCGCATGTAGGCGGTATCTATCCACTCGCTATGTCCAGTTATCGGATTTGCTGGATGAGCTGACTCTGGCCAAGGCCAAAGGTCTTGAGGCGTTTAACCGTTTGCGTAAGCAGTTTGTGAAATACAGATTGCTCATAATCGACGAGTGGCTTTTGTTCCCGATCACGGAGGAAGATGCGCAAATGTTACTTTGGATTATTGACCGACGGCATAACAACCAAGCCACCATCATTGCGTCCCAGTATGAGCCAGCAGAATGGCTCGAGCAAATTCCAATTCCAGTTGCGGCTGAGGCAATTACAGACCGGTTATCCGCTCAGGCCTATAAAATAATCATCAAAGGCAGCCGATCCATGCGTTTATCCGGTTAGTTTACTAAGCAGCCACCTCCTTCACAGGGGGGTGGCTCTCTTCTTAACGCGCCAGTGGCTCTAAAATGCTCGCGCCGGTGGCTCTCTGAACTCCGTCGGGGCGGCTCTTAGGAAACGTGTTTTGCAAGTGCTGCCAAAACCTGCTTTTTCAGAGTACCTAAGAACAGTTAAGTAATGGCGCACTTATACTTGAACAATAATAGCCTTAGAGAATTTAGTCTTAGGGCTTTTTCTATGCCCATTAAAGAAGGTGATTAAATATGCCTAGGAAGCCGTTAAAACCTTGTTGCCACCCCGGGTGCCCGGAACTGACCGAGGGAAGGTATTGCAGCAAGCACCAAAAGACTGTCAATGGTCATTTGAAAATCGGCATTTTCCTCTCCTAAATATTTTTCTCAAAACCCGTTGACTTTGACGCAGCGTAATAGTTTATACTGAGTGTACGAGGTGAGGACAGATGGAATATTCAAGCAATCAGGTTTCCAAAATGTCGGGTGTCAGCGCCCGCACTCTGCGCTATTA
>DATERQ010000062.1:0-7060 GCA_035271345.1 bacterium
ATCTTGGTTATCGCGCTGGCTCCACGTTACCATTAGTCTGTTCTGGCAGGGAACAAGCGTTTCAATCTTGACCGGGGCCAAACAGGATTCTGCTTAATCTGTTCCCGCAAGAAGCAAGCCCTGTTTCCTGCTGTAGCCATAATAATAGCACAAGTTAAGAAAGAGGATTGCACTTCCTTCTGGCGAAGAATGGCAGTGGAACTTAAACAATGTTTTTAGACCTGGGAAGGGGTGAAGAGGGCTTGATTCGCTTTTTACATACGGCCGATTGGCAGATAGGCATGAAAGCCCGACATGTGGCCGGGGCCGGCAAAAAAGTGCGAGCGGTGCGTTTTGACACCATACGTCATTTGCTTAAGGTTGCGGTGCAACGGCAAGCGGACTTTATTATAGTTGCAGGTGACATCTTCGAAGATAATCAGGTTAGCAATCGGTTGGTACATGAACTATTGAGCATTTTAGAACAGTGTTCACTGGATATTTATCTGTTACCGGGCAATCATGATCCGCTTACTGCCGATTCAATTTATTGGCGTCCGACGCTGGTCAATAATCTGCCCGACAATGTTCACATATTAACCACTTATGACCGCGTACAACCACTAACAGGTGTAATAATATTACCGGCCCCGTGTTTCGAAAGGAAATCCAATAACGATCCCACCTCCCATTGGGCGGTGGCAAAGGATGATGCGGTAAAAATCGGGGTAGCCCATGGCTCACTGATGATTGAAGGAAAGTATCAAACTAACGATCATCCCATTGCTTTAGACACGGTTTTGCGCCAGGGGTTGGATTATTTGGCCCTGGGGCATTGGCATTCCTTATTTTCATGGGATCAACGAACCTATTATTGTGGTACTCCCGAACCCACCGGATTTGGTGAGCTACGAGGCGGGAATGTGCTACTTGTTTCCATCGCAGGACCGGGACAAGTCCCGGAAGTGGAACCGATCCCAGTTAACAATTTGATTTGGGAGCAGTGGGAATATGATTTGGGCATCGGGCTGGAAAACATCCTAAGCCTGCTAAAGCGCCGAGTGGGCCAATTAAATAAACCGGAAAAAACCCTGGTGCGTCTGGCCTTGGTGGGGCATGTGTCCGCAGTGGAGAGCACCAGCATAGATGAAATGGTACAGTGGTTAAACCAACGCCTTTTTTATCTCGATCTTGATCAGGAACGTTTGTGGGCCCAACCGGTTACTGCCAGCCTTCTTAATCGGGCTCGGAACCAGCCTTTTTTACAAGGCTTGTTGACTGATCTTAAAGTAGCAGCCGGCATTTTGGGCACTTCCCTGACCGATATTCCGGAGGATGTGGTTGCCCGGGCGGGTCCAGACCCCGAAATCATTGATAGTCTAATTCAAGAAGGCTTTGGACTAGAAGATATCCGGGAAGCTGTTCGTCAATTGGCCTCGCTGGTGGAGGAGGTGTAGTGATGCAGCTCTGCTCGTTAACAGTATCGGGGTTGCGTTGTTTTCGCAACCCAGTGTCCTTGACTGATTTTGATCCCGGGATCAATATTATTTTTGGCCCTAACGAGCTGGGTAAATCCACCCTAATTGGGGGTCTTATTCTGGCCTTTTGCAATCGCCACGATGTGACGGGGGAGGCAATAGCCAGTTATCGGCCTTGGGGAACAGATCTCAGTCCGCTAATAGAGCTGGAATTTATTGTGGGTGGAAGATGCTACCACCTGGAAAAAGGCTTCTTGGACCAGGCCAAAAGCTTATTATCAGAACTAGAGGGCCGACAATATGTGCGGCTAGCCTGTGGCCGAAACGCCGATGATAGGGTTCGGAAATTTATTTTGGCCCAATTACCCGGGCGAGGCTTGGCTAAAGGTTCCGATTGGGGGCTGGCCCAGCTACTTTGGATGCCACAGGATAAAGAACGATTCACTTCCCCCTGTGTGTCTCATCAACTGGTGGATCATCTTCGCCGGCTAGCCGGCGCAACCATTTTTACCCAACACGATGATAGGATAATGCAATTGATAGATAATCGCTTTGCTGATATCTACACGCCAAAAACTGCTGTCTACAAGGCCGGCTCAAAGGTGAGGCAGGCCGAAGCTAGGCTACAAAGACTTGAACTGGAACTGGAGAAGGCACGACAGCAAGCGATGGAAATTGCCCACCAAGCAGCCCAGCTTCAGCGAACAGAAAAGGAAGCCCGTTCCAGAAGGGAGACCTTTAAAAGACTGACTGAAAAACAGCGGCTATTGGAAGATCAAATGGAGCACATTAAGGCTCTAAAGGGACAGATCGAAACCGCCGCAGCTATGGCTGCGGCGGCAGAGCAGCGGTGGAAATCTCTACGACAAGATTGGGATCAGATGGTAACCTGGACAAAGCAAGGTCGCGAGGCAGCGCAAAAGATCGAGATGGTAACGGCCAACTTGACCCTCATTGAAGAGCAAGTGCAAAAACAAGGGCAACAGGTAAAGGCCAAGAAAGAGCAGATCGATCAATTATCGGGGCAGCTTAAGGCAGCTAACCGTGATCTTAATCGTATTTACAAGCTGAAGCAATGCATTTCTTTGCACACACAAATTGAAGCTTTAACCGGGAAGCTCAAGGCCATGGACACAATACAGAAGGATATAGCAGGGCTCTTAGCCCAGTTAAGCACGAAGTCGGTCCCGACTGACGATGGGCTGGCGCAAGCGCAGGATTTGCAGAGAAGAATAGAAATTGGCCAAGGCCAGGCTAAGGCTCAGGGATTGCGGGTGGACTTTCAGCCGGAACGGAATCTTGATGTTGCTGTAATAACGGCCGGGGAAAAGACACACCATGTTGTCGGCCCAGGACATCCGCTGTGTATGGATGTTACTGCAGCCCAAGTAGAGTTAGAGATTGCCACTGTGGGCCGGTTTATTATTAGTTCCGGGGCCAAGGAGTTAAAGGAGATTTTGGCCCAACTAAAAGCGGATAAGGAAACACTAGCCGCAACCCTAAAGACATATGCCAGCAATGATGTGGATCAGCTAGCAAGGAGATTTCAATCGGCCGAAAAAAAACGTCAGCAATTGGACTATTTGCAAGCACAACAAACCGATCTCTTGAGTGAATATAATTCCAGGGACGAGCTGGAACGGGCGCGGGCCCAACAGGAACAAGAGCTGCACCAGCAGTGCCAAGAGCTGGGGCTGGAAAAAGGTGACTTGGAGTCTCTTGTGTTACCTGATGTAGCCGAGCTGGAAAAGGGCACCAGGAAACTGGAACGGGAAGAACAGACTGCTAAAACAGAGTACAGCAATCTAGAAAGGAATTGGCAACAGGCCAAGACTGAGCAGCAACAGCTTACACACGAACTAGCACGCCACCAGCAAATGGTCCAGACTGCCGTTGACACCATAGAAGCACTGTTGACTGCCTACAAGGGGAACAGAGACAGGTTAGAACAAAGCGTTAACAAAGCTTTAATAGAAAAAGAGCATCAGGAAAAGCACTTAAAAGAATTAAGAAGCCAATTACCGACTGATGCCGACTCCATCGAACGAAATGCCCAGAGAATGGAACGGATTATTGGCCAACAGGAAGAACAATTGTCAGAACTGCAGGCCAAAATAACCGACTTAAAAGCCCAAATCAATGTTAAATCAGAAGCGGGGCTGTACTCGGAAATTAATCAACTGGAAGAAGAATATGAGCTGGTGAAGAAGGAGTATGAGCGCTTAAAGCTGAATGCCAGGGCTGTGAAGTTGCTGCACAGACTGGCGCATGCTCGCCACGGGGCCATGCTGGCTGACCTTACCGAACCTATTCGCCAGGGGCTAAATGATTTGTTCCAGATGGTGACAACCAAGACCGATCGCAACCTGCAATTAGAGGCTGATCTATCCCTGGCTGGCTTGCGGGTGGACGACGAAGATTATTTACAACCGCTGGACGTATTTTCCATTGGCACCCAAGAGCAAATGCTATTGCTGGCTCGGCTGGCCTTGGCCCAATTTTTAAGCAGCGAAGAACGGCAACTGGTAGTGTTAGACGATGCCTTAGTGAATAGCGATGGCCTCCGGCGCCAGAGGATTTTACAATTGCTGGCGGCGGCCCGGGACCGGTTTCAGCTTTTAATCCTTACTTGCCATCCGGAAATGTATGAACAATTACCAGGGAAAAGATACGATTTGGCCTCTTTGCTTTAGTATCCTATCTTGCCGATATCAGTCCTGCCTTGCCACTTCTTGTCTGTATGTTTTTTTCAGCGCGGGGGAACAACTGAGACTAAGAGGAGGTGGTGAGTGGTTATGTGGGGTAGCCAAGACCGGATGGATGTGTGGGCCATGCCCAGTATGATGGTTCTATCCATGGCTGTCATGGTGCCGTTCTTATGGTACCACAAGCGGGCCACTGAAGCCCTGGAGACCATTGCCGAATGTGAACAAGAGAAGACAGGTTAGAAAAACGTACAGTAGAGATCACTTGAAAACCGGGCCTTGACCTGCTTCACCGCCGCTGCCCTTAATAAGGCGAAAAAGGGAAGGCCTGGTTTTTATTGGGCTGCTTGACCGCTGCCAAAGCCTCCACTATAATGGGGGTGGGATTGAGGGTATTGGTGGGGGGTAAGCGAAGGTGTTCCGGGTAATGACCACAACGGTGGCGGCGACTGAGGGGATAGGTGAGCAACTAGGTAAGTTGGCTTATCCGGGAATGGTGGTTCTCCTTAGCGGCGACTTGGGGGCAGGAAAAACAGCGTTTGTACGGGGCGTGGCCCGAGGCCTTGGCGTGAAAGGCCCGGTAACCAGCCCTAGTTTTACATTGGCGGAAGAACACCAAGGGCAGATGCCTCTGTACCATTTGGATGTCTATCGACTTAATTCCCCATCCGAGCTGTTGGATATAGGATATGAGGAGTATGTATATGGTAACGGTATTACTTTAATTGAATGGGGCGATTTAGTACGGGAATTGTTGCCGGCAGAGCACCTGGAAGTGAGGATCATGGGGACCGGCGCTCTGCGAGAGTTGACCTTCATTCCGTTTGGGGCAGATTACACCGATTTGGTAGAGGAGCTGACAAAAAATGTGGCTGCTAGCCCTGGAAACATCAACACCAACGCTTAGTGTGGCCTTGCTTAAAGATGGTGGGTTGGTATTGGAACATAACGAACAATCCCGACGTCGCCATGCTAAAACTGCTGCCCCAACGATAACGGCACTTCTCGCTGCTGCCGATTTGCAGCCTGGCGATTTAGGGGCTGTGGGTTGCGGTGTGGGACCTGGTTCTTTTACCGGGTTAAGGATTGGACTGAGCATGGCCAAAGGGTTAGCTCAAGCCCTCAATATACCGCTTATTACTGTTAGCAGCTTGGATGTGTTGGCAGCAGCAGCAATAAGACCTGGATTTATCACTGCCCCTTTGCTAGATGCGAAACAAGGGCATATTTATGTTGCTTTCTATCAGGATAGTGACTGCGATATTACTTTGCGGCCAGTGGGTGAATACCTGGCCTTAAAGCCCGAGCAGGTAGCGGTCCGGGCCAAGGATCTTGTTGGCACCCGGCGGCTGGCAGTCTGTGGAGATGGGGTTTCCTTTTGCCGGGAACATTTTCACACCCAAGGTATCGAGTTTCTGGAACTGCAAAGGTGGTATAGTCAGCCGCGGGCCGCAGTTTTAGGGCAGTTAGCAGCGCGCCGATTGGCGACAGGTCTACAGGCAGATGTGGCCAGAGCACGGCCCCTCTATGTACGTCGTGCTGCTGCGGAGTTGGCCTTAGCAGCGCGAAGGGCGCGGGAGGCGGAAAACCATGCCGGTAAATGCTAGAATGAGAATAATGCCCATGACCATGGATCATCTAGCGGCGGTTATGGCAGTGGAAAGGGAATCCTTTTCCCAGCCTTGGTCTCGGGATGCGTTTAAGTTTGAGTTGATACACAATGAGATTGCCCGCTACCTTGTGGCCGTAGTGCAAGGTACAGTGGTGGGTTATGCCGGTATGTGGGTGTTGGTGGATGAAGCCCATGTGACCAATATTGCAGTGTTACCGGAATGG
Organism: bacterium; assembly: GCA_035271345.1. Lineage (GTDB taxonomy): Bacteria > Bacillota > DTU030 > DUMP01 > DUMP01 > DUNI01. The sequence goes on from DATERQ010000062.1 coordinate 5,999, forward strand.
CGACGTCAAGGGATTGCAAAGGCATTGTTAAGCAGGCTGATTGAAATAGCCATCGCCGGCGGCGCCGATAAGATGACCTTGGAAGTAAGAAAGTCCAACTGGGGGGCGCGCCAATTATACCAAGATTTTGGATTCCAGGCGTTGGGCTTCCGGCGTAACTATTATTCCGAAACTCGCGAAGATGCCATAGTGATGTGGAAATTTGATCTGGATCAGAGGTGAACCCATTGGAAAAACAAGAAATAGTATTAGGAATAGAAACTTCATGTGATGAAACTGCTGCGGCCTTGGTTGCAGACGGGCGTCACATTTTGACCAACATTATTTCTTCGCAGGTGGATTTGCATGCGGTGTATGGCGGCGTGGTCCCAGAGCTGGCTTCCCGACGCCATGTGGAATTGATTGTGCCGGTGGTGGACCGCGCTTTGGCGGAGGCCAACTTGACTTTTGCTGATTTGTCAGCGATAGCAGTGACCGCAGGTCCGGGATTGGTAGGAGCGCTGTTGGTAGGCTTGTCCTATGCCAAAGGAGTTGCTATAGCCCAGGGATTACCTCTTGTCGGAATTCATCACACCGCGGCTCATATTTATGCCAATATTATTACATATGACCTTCTGGAAGCCCCATTTTTAAGCCTGGTGGTATCTGGGGGGCATACGTCCTTGATCTGGGTTCATGATCACGGCCATTACGAATTGCTCGGCAACACGGTGGATGATGCGGCCGGTGAGGCATTCGATAAAATTGCACGGACACTGGGGTTGGGATACCCTGGTGGACCGGAAATAGAGCGCTTGGCTCGAAGGGGAAATCCCAAGGCACTGTCTTTGCCTCAGCCGGCGGTGAAAGGGCGGCCGCTGGACTTTAGCTTCAGCGGGCTTAAGACAGCGGTGTTAAATTACTTGAATAGTCTGCGCCTGAAACAACAAAAACCAAACAAGGCCGATGTAGCTGCTAGTTTGCAACGAGCAATAGTGACGGCACTGGTGGAACGAACATTACTTGCTGCCGACAGTACTGGTCTCAAACAGGTTGCCTTGGCTGGCGGTGTAGCGGCTAATG
>DATERQ010000063.1:0-4548 GCA_035271345.1 bacterium
GTATGCGGCAGCGATTGGGCATTGCCGATGCGTTGGTAAAAGATCCCGCCTTGGTAATTCTCGATGAGCCTACCCTGGGAATTGATCCGGAGGGAACTGAAGAAGTCCTGGCCTTAATCCGGCAATTGGCTCAACGAGACGGGCGGACAGTGCTGTTATCCTCCCACCTACTTCACCAAATGCAACAGATTTGCGATCGCGTTGGGATCTTCGTCCAGGGGAAAATGCTAGCTTTTGGGGCCATCCCCAGTTTGGGCGATCAAGTGCTGGCCGGTGAACCACAAATCATCGAACTAATGGCCGAGCCTTGTGATGGGCGGTTGGAGGAAATAATTTCTTCCCTCCCCGGCGTGGACTCAATACAGCATCGCCACGGTTCCCTGGCAGTGACTGCCAGTTGCGATCTCCGGGCCGCCATCAGCAAAGCCCTCACTAACCACGGCTATGCTCTTACTCATCTGCGTCTGCGCGGACGGGATTTGGACGATATTTATCGCCGCTACTTTGCTCGACAGGAGGTGAGCTAATGCGATCCTGGCCTGAAGTAATAACGCCAATAAAGGCCCATTTCCAGTCGCTGCGGCAAAAGTTAAATCGTTTAACCGAACAAAATACCGGTATGATGGTTTTATGTCAGAAAGAATTGGCTGACCATCTCGGCAGCAAACGCTTTGTTATTATCGTCTTTCTAATGGCGCTCACAAGTATAGCCAGTATGTATGCTGCTGCTTCCGGCATCAGGGCTGCCACCCAAAATAAAGAAACGGAATTTGTCTTTTTGCACTTGTTCACTGCTGGCGGGAAATCCATCCCTCCATTTATTTCTTTTATCGCTTTGCTGGGGCCTCTGGTCAGCCTGTCGCTGAGTTTTGATGCCATCAGCGGTGAGCGAGCACGGCGAACATTAAGTCGATTGCTGGCTCAGCCCATTTACCGAGACGCTGTTATCAACGGCAAGTTCCTGGCCGTGGTCCTGCTTCTTTCCACCATGCTGCTGGCCCTAGGGGGAATTGTGAGCGGACTGGGCTTGTTGCTCATCGGCATCCCCCCTACAGTGGAGGAAATTGTGCGCATAGTTGCCTTTCTTCTGCTGACAGTGGTCTATATGGCGCTCTGGTCAGCGGTGGCCATTTTGTTTTCAGTTTATTTTCGCCAGGCCGCCACTTCGGCCTTGGCTGGAATGGCGGTGTGGCTGTTTTTCTCCATCTTTGCTCAGCTGTTGGTGGGCTTGGTGGCCGATGCCGTGTTCCCGCTCACCGAGCAGGCTACAACTGAAATTGCCTTCCACCATCAGCAGTTAAGACAATTTTTAGGCTGGCTATCCCCCTCCACTTTATACAGTGAAGCTGTAATTGCCATCTTAAACCCCGGTATTAGAATACTTGGACCGGTGATGATGGAGCAAATTGAAGGAGCCGTGGCTGGGCCCTTGCCCTTGAGCCAAAGCCTGCTGTTAATTTGGCCCCATATAACCGGTTTAATAGCCGCCACTTTACTTTGTTTCGCTGGCTCTTATGTGCTGTTCATGCGCCAAGAAATCAGGGCTGATTAGAAACCCCATTGACAGCTTTGATATAATATCCATGGCTACAGGATACTAAAAATAAAACTGAGCCGAAGGTGAACAAAGTGCAAACCGAAGCGCGGGCTTTACCTCCAGCAAGGGCCGACAATCATTCCCAGCAACTAGAATATCTCATGCGCCGTTTTGGCGACCAGGTTCTACAATTGGCATACTACTACGTCCAGGATCGGCAATTGGCCGAAGATATTTCCCAAGAAGTATTCTGCCGGGTGTTTTTGAATCTGGATCGTTTCCGCCAAGAATCTTCCTATTATACCTGGATTTATCGTATCACGGTGAATTTATGCCGCGATTACCTCCGCTCGGCCGCTTTTCGGCGTCTTATCCCTTGGGGCGATACCCACTCTTTGGAGAAAATAGGTTGCCAATCGAAACCAGCAACCTTTGCTGTCGAAAATGGTGAAGTTTGGCAACAGGTAATGGCATTGCCAGTTAAGTATCGAATAGTTATCGCCCTCTTTTACTTTTATGACCTGCCGGTGAAGGACATCGCTTCTATCACCGGCATGAAAGAGGGCACGGTACGGGTTAATCTAAGCCGCGGCCGTAAACAGCTAAGGGAAAATTTAGAACAAGGGGCTGTAAACAATGCGGGATAAAGAACTGGATGCCAAGCTGGAACAAGCCCGCACCGAGGCAGCCAAATTTTTTGCTGGTTGGTCCTTCACTCCTCTGCGGGAAAAGGTTCACCGCCAACTCAAATCCACGGTTTCGTTTAATCGCCGGCGACGGCTGCAAATCGGCCCCCTGGTTGCAGCCGCACTGCTGTTGGCGGCCGTGTTTGTTCTGCGCCAACCTGGCTATTTGCCATCGACCCCAGGGCGACTTTGTTCGATTCCGGATCGACCCATCGCTCAATATACCCTGGATCTTAAAGACGGGAGCGAGCATTGGCTTAGTTTTTTCCGTATCGTTCAACCCAACCGACAGGACCAAAGGCTGCTGGCTGTAATCTGGGGCCAAGACACAAAGCAGCCCCAAGGCTACTCGCCTTTGTACAGCTCAGTATTAGGTGTTGGCGGCAGCCCTGGGCCTGCACTGCCGGTAGAATTCCCCGGTAGCCGCGAACCGTGGGTTTTGATCCTGTCCCAAAATCAGGACCTAAACAAACCTTACCTCCACTACCGGGCGCTGGGGTTTGATGGAACTCAAGTAACAACTTACTGGGAACAAGACTATGTCCCTGCCGGCCGGCTGGAGGTTCATTCCGGTTTAATAGTGGAATGGCGCCAAGCCCGATCCGAATTTAAAAACCTGGACCGGCCCGGTCAACCGGGCAGCGACAAAAGCGACAAAGAAGTCCATTTCCTGGTTCCATACCAACTCGGTCCCGATAAAGTAATTGCGCCCACAGAACTGCTACAACTTAAAACTGGCCAATACATTTCCTTTATTGGAAATGAAGGTGAAATACGCACCGTGGTGGAGGGAACAGCATTGCAGCGGCTGGCGCAGGAAGGGAACAGCCCCCAATTTTTTGCTGCCCACAGCGGTAAAAGTATAGTGTTATTACAACCTAAAGACACCGCCATCAACTGGCACCGGTTCATTGTCCAAATAAAAGATCAGTAGTATCGGGGGGCTGTCGCCGCTGGCCGCTGTTTGTTTCAATTGCCAATCTTGGCGGTTTTTAACCCTAATAATTATTCTCCGGATTAAATGTATACAAACTTCCGCTTTCCGGGAGGAGATTACCATCCTTGTGTAGAATTTAACAGATACAGAAATGCCAACGAAAACGTACGGCAAAAATAATGGTCGGACTCTTCCAACTTGTTCCACAAGGATACAGGATACAAGGAGTAGGTCCGGCCAAAAAGGGGTTGATCAAGTGTATAAACAGACAGTAGATGGCAACACGGCCGCATCCTATGTGGCTTATGCTTTTAGCGACGTGGCCGCCATCTACCCCATCACACCGTCATCGGGAATGGCCGAGCTGGGAGATGCCTGGGCTGCTCATGGCCGCAAAAATATTTGGGGCCAAGAACTTCTGGTCTCTGAACTACAGTCGGAAGGTGGAGCCGCAGGCGCAGTCCATGGATCGTTGGCCGCCGGGGCCTTCACCACCACCTTTACCGCCTCGCAGGGACTCCTGCTCATGATTCCCAACATGTACAAAATCGCCGGCGAACATCTGCCCACTGTGTTTCATGTCACTGCCCGGTCCGTGGCCGCGCATGCCTTATCCATCTTTTGCGACCATGGTGACGTCATGGCGGCGCGCCAGACAGGGTTTGCCCTCCTGGCCTCCGGTTCAGTGCAAGAAGCCCACGACCTGGCCCTGATAGCCCATCTGGCTACGGTCAAGGCCGAGGTGCCTTTCGTTCACTTCTTTGACGGCTTCCGCACTTCCCACGAAGTGCAGAAAATCGAACTGTTGGAATATGACGAAATGGCTCCCTTGGTGGATATGGAAGCAGTGAAGAGATTCCGGCAACGCGCCTTGACACCGGAAAAGCCGGTTCAGCGCGGTACAGCCCAGAACCCGGACATCTTCTTCCAGTCCCGCGAAGCAGGGTCCAAACATTACCTGGCCACGCCGAACATTGTTCGGCAGGTAATGGACCAAGTAGCTCCGCTGTTGGGCCGGCACTACCATTTGTTCGATTATGCCGGTGCGCCTGATGCCACCGATGTTATTGTCACCATGGGTTCCAGTATCGAAGTAGTGGAAGAAACGGTCAATCACCTGGTCAAACAGGGCCGCAAAGTGGGCGTGCTGAAAGTACGGCTCTACCGCCCCTTCTCGGCTGAGCACTTCCTTCGGGCTTTACCGGCCACCTGTGAGCGGTTGGCTGTTCTAGACCGGACCAAAGAACCAGGGGCCGTGGGCGATCCGCTGTACCAAGATGTAACTACAGTGCTGAAAGAAAACGGCAAGGATCTCACCGTCATTGGCGGCCGCTACGGACTGGGCTCGAAAGAATTCACCCCATCCATGGCCAATGCCGTCTTTGATA
>DATERQ010000064.1:0-8097 GCA_035271345.1 bacterium
ACCGAGGGGGAATGAAGTTGAAAAGAACAATATGTATTGTACTGGCGGTCTTGTTATTAACCGGAGCCGGGCCTATATTGGCAGCTCCAGGGCCAAAAGTTAGTTTGGAGCAGGCAGTGAAGATTGCCAAAGGCGCTTTCCCAGTACCAGAAACCCTGTCCGAATTTGAATCCAACTTTAGTTCTTATGACAATAAACCACACTGGGACCTGTCCTGGCGGACACCCGCTGGCAGTACTGTTCATGGCAATTTGAATGTGGTCGTAGATGCGGGCAGCGGCGATATCTTATACCTATACCGCTATGAAGATGGTAGTAGGCCCAAAGCTGCACTGCCCAAATATAGCCGGGCTGAAGCGGAAAAATTAGCTCGAGAGTTTGCAGCCCGGATCCAGCCTTTATATCAAGAAACAGAGTTGGTGGATTCCCCCGCCGATGAACAATTTTGGGGTGGGCCGCTAACAAGCTATCGCTTTCAGTTCGAACGGGTGGTAAACGGATATCCCTACGCCGATGACGGGATCAACGTGGAAGTTGATGCTAACAGTCTCGAAGTGACAGGCTATCGCTTCAACTGGAATCGGGATCTTACTTTTCCGCTGCCAGATAAACTAATTAACCTTGAGCAAGCCGAGGAAGCATTCCTTCAGACAGGGGCCCCGCGTTTGATCTATTTCCGGCCCAGTCCGGAGGGGAACAAAGAGCGTCCCATAAGACTGGTTTACGATCTTGGCCCCACCGCAAGCCATATGGTGGATGCTAAAACCGGTGAAGTGAAACCACGCTGGGACTATTGGTATGACCCGGTCGGCATGGGTGGTATGGCTCAAAAAGAGGAGGCCCGGGATGCGGCTATGCCAGAACTTTCCCCGGCTGAACAGGCAGAAGTTGACGAAATAGCTGATCTGCTGACCCAAGCCGAAGCCATAGCCAAACTAAAAAATGTCTTTGAGATTCCAACTAAAATGAAGTTAGAGCGAGCCCATTTAACCAAAAGTTGGGAGTATACCCTCCAACGCCAATGGAGCTTTTCCTGGAATATAACAGATAAGGACAAAGGCGGGGAAAGTATCAATGCCAGTGTGGATGCTCGCAGCGGCGATGTGCTTCAATACAACTATTATTGTTGGTCAACGGGCGACGAAAAAAAGCCGAAGATCAAGTATAAAAAGGAGCAACTTCAGAAACTGGCGGCAGAATTTCTAGTTAAATATCAACCGGAGCGGCTTGAAGATTGCCGGCTAGAGGAGGTAGAGCCGCCGCTGATTCCATTGGCGGAACAGGAGCCGCAACGTAGTTCTATTTTTAACTGGGTTCGTTATGTTAACGATATTCCGTTTCCGCAACAAGGTTTTAGGTTAGAAGTGAGCGCTGAAACCGGTGCCATCACCTCTTACAATATGATCTGGTCCCACCACGATTTTCCGACCCCCAACGGAGTGATAGCGCAAGCAGATGTCGAGCAAAAATTATTGGCTGGCAGCCCCCTGGTGCTGGAATATTTGTCAGCACCCCAGTGGGAGAGGGATTACGCCGGCAAACCGGAAATTGAAACGGGCTTATTTTATCATATCCGACCGCAAAACCTTCCCAGCCAGATGATAGATGCTCACAGCGGTGCTTTTCTCGATGGCAGAGGAGACCCGATACCGGATCGGGATCAGGCCTTATTTACCGACCTGGAGGATCATCCGGCGGCGGAAGCAGTGGCCTTGTTGGCCGCTAGAAACATTGTTCAAGGGGCCCCGGATGGCTTGTTCCATCCCGCTGAAGAAATTACCCAACCCGCTTACTTGGTCATGTTGCTTCGCACAACTGGCTATCAGCCCCGAGGCGAAGTGGAAGCCGGCCCTTGGTATCGACAGTATGAAGAGCAAGCCCGGCGGCGCGGAATCTTAACCGAAGAAGATAACATAAACCCAACCGCGGCTATCAGCCGGGAGCAGGCGGCAGTGTGGACGGTGCGCGCCCTGGATCAAGAGCGGGTGGCTTCGATAGCAGACATTTGGGATATACCAGCCAACGATGCCGCTGCCATTGGGTATCCAGGACACGTAGCTCTATATTTGGGCCAGAATCTAGATCCGGACCGGCAAGATAACTTCCGGCCCCAGGCGACTCTCACCAGGGCCCAGGCGGCCCAGGGCATGGTGCTGTTTTTAACTCAAGAGCGGTATTAGCATTTCCGGGTCTCACAATAGCAGGGGCCGGGCTTTACCCCGGCCCCTGATCGTTACTGAGCCCATAAACCCAAGCCAACACCTGGGCCACCAACTGATAAAGTTCCGGCGGTATTTCTTCCTCCAGCCCCAGTCCGGCCAGGGTCAGGGCTAGAGGGGCATTTTTGTAGGTGGGTACGCCTGCCTCTTGGGCCTGCAGCAGAATTTGTTCTGCCAGCAGCCCTTTTCCGCTGGCCACCAGCCGCGGTGCTTTATCCCGATGGGGGTCATATTTTAACGCTGCTGCCACCGGGCGTTGTTGTTTCATTTTACGGCCCCCTTCTAAAACCAATAACTTGGTCCAATCTTTGTCACCCAATTACACCAGCGTGTCCAGCGAGCGGTAAGACCCCGGCTCTGGCGGCTCGATCAAATCGGCAATGGTGGCTATTTTCTGCTCTGCCACAGTGAGTTTTACCAGCTCCCAACCGGCAGCATTTATACGGTCTTTAAGCTTTAGTTCCGCAGCCCGGGCCAACGGTAAAAAAGGGCTATTTTCAGCCCAAACCCGAGCCGTTATCGTTCGATCTTGAAAGGCTAGTTGAATCCATACCTGCCCCCAAACAGCAGTAAAAAGGCGTATTACCAGCAAGCGCGGGCTGGCCAGGGGTTTTTTGCCCTCGGACTTTTCATCAGGGTGAATAATAAAAATGTCGCCTTCATCCTTACCCCTGATAAAGCTCAGTATGTACACCGCTTCTTGGCCCGGGTTCATAGGGCGGCTACGGTTTATAATTTGCTGTCCTTCCGCAGTAGCACCTGCCCTGCGGAGGAGATAGTTTACTGCTGCCGCCATTTTTTTCGGATTGTCTTTTAGTGCTAGGGGACCAGTGGCTCTGGTAGGGGCCTTAGTCGGAATTTTACCTTCCAACATCTTACCCAGCCCTGGCCTTAAAGCAAATTGTGGTCCTAATCTTTTCTTGAGCAGGGGTTCCGTAGGCGTATCTTCATTGGCCCAGGAATTCAACATTTTGGTTAGGAATGTGGGCGTGATTTTTTCGCCCTCCGGCGGCAGTTCAAGTTGTTGTAGCAGTTCTTTAAGGGCGATGTCTGTTTCTCCAACAGTAGATCCCTTCCTTTGGCCGCTAGCAATGTATTGCAGCAATTCTGTTGGGGTTGTTTCTGTTTCCCCTCCATTTTGTTTGAAAACCAAAGTGGATAAGAAAGCGCGGCTGGCCCAAAAAGCCGGTCGCTCTTCAGGCGGGAGATCTCTAGCGGTGTTAATAAAGTCGTGCACCAGTTCCCGGCTCAAGGGCAAACGCCAGCGCAGCAGTAGCTTCACAACAGCTTCGTGTTCCTTATTTTGTTTTAATCCCAACGCCAGCAATAGTGTTTTTGTAGCCCCATCGGGCCTGGAATCGGCCGGCAGCAATTTTACCCGAATTTGATCCCAGGCTACCTCTTCTACTCGAACCCAAAAGAAGTCGCCGTTGACCGGCAAATCCCCCCTGGCAGTATAGCTGTTCCCGGCCAGCAGCAACAGCGGCTGGGCACTCATATTTTCTTCCGCCATCATCAATCTGGCCGGCAGCACCTGGCCCGGCGTCAGCGGTGGTTTACCGTCACCGGGCATAAAACCGGAAGCCGGCATCGTCGGGATAAAATTCAGATCCATAATATCAACACCATTTATCATCCTCAATATAATTATCGGCAATTAGATCTTTTTCTGAAATTCAAGCCCTTGCGCCTGGAGACGGCAGCCATTATAATATAGGAGGCAGCGCAGCCGTCCACAATTAAATTAGCCGATGTAGCTCAGGGGCAGAGCAGTGCATTCGTAATGCACCGGTCGGGGGTTCGAATCCCTTCATCGGCTCCAACCCAAAATATAAACGCCTCAGCCCGAGGCGTTATTGTTTAGGTGAAAATATCAGAACCTTGATTCAGATTAAAAGGACCCATGAATCAAAACAATCCCAGCTGCGACAATAATTCAGTGGAGGCTGGATGGGGATGATCGTCGGAACATTAGTTGTAGAGATCCATCTGGGCGCCGTATTTTCCTTGAAAGAAAAAAGGCAGGTGGTACGGAGCGTCATCGATCGCATCAAGCAGCGCTTCAATGTTTCAGTGGCCGAAATAGGCCAACAAGAAGAACATCGTTGGGCTGTCATCGGCATTGCCTGCCTAGCCAACGCCACCAACCATGTGGACCGGCAGTTGGATCATGTTTTAGACTTCTTGGAAAAGGACGGGCGCTTTAGCCTGGCGCAAATAGAGAAAGAAATTCGTTGATCCATTTTACGGCCGCTACGGCCTAGGCCGGCAGTTTATGCCAATACCGCCCCACACACTTCATCGGGCCTTAAAACCCGGCTGTCCTTCATGACCCGCATGGTGTCGCCGGAGATCTCATCGATTATTACGATTTTGTTCTCCACTTGGCCGAATTCATATTTTATATCCAGCAGCTCCAACCCAGTTGCCGCCAGCTCGGCTTTGATGATGGCCGTGGCCTGCTGGGCTTTTTTTTTGATAATGGTGCTGTCCTTAAGGGGCAAGATATTCAGGGCGGCCAGGGTGTCTTCGCTGACCAGGGGGTCTCCGCGCTCATCGTCCTTCAGGGTGAACTCCACCAATGATGGTAACGGAGTGCCCTGTTGTACCCATTTACCGTAACGGCGGACAAAACTGCCGTATGCCCTTTCCCGGCAGATTACCTCTAATTCAAACGACTGCGCTTTTTTTACCACCATGGTATTCGGTTCCGGCCCAGCCTGGACGTAATGGGTGGGCAAACCTTGTCTTTCCAACAGCTTAAAAAAATGTATACTCAAACTTAAGGACCCCTGGCCTTTACCAGCCAGTTCACCGATTACCTCATTGGCTCCGGGATCTATTTGCCCCGCCGCTCCAGTGACCGCGTCTTTAAATACAAGCAGCAGCCGGTTATCGGCTTGCAAGAAAACGTCCTTGGTCTTGCCGCTGATTAGTTTTTGCACCATTTTTCCTCCTTGTTACCAACCTGGTCTGATTATAACTGAGCGGGCCTGGACTGACAAGAACAGATCTAGGGCCAGCCTGGATCAGACAAGGTGAGAAAGGGTGGTTTTTCACCCTCGGTCTGATATAATACCCTTGACTAAGGCAGTTAGCCGGTCAACTGTTGGACAGGAGGTGTATTCGCTTGAATCTTTGGTTTACGGAAACCGAAAATTCTAATCTAGCCGTAAAGTATCATATTAATAGGGTTTTGGCCCATAAAAAAACCCAGTATCAAGAGCTGCTGGTGGTGGAGACCGATCGTTTTGGCCGCGCTTTAATTCTGGACGGCGCAGTTCAAACCACTATTGGCGATGAGTTCGTCTACCACGAAATGATTGCCCATGTTCCTCTTTTTACCCATCCCAAGCCAGAAAAGGTGCTCATAATCGGGGGCGGCGACGGCGGCACCGTGCGCGAGGTCCTTAAGCACGATACCGTGCAAAAGTTGCACTTAGTGGAGATAGATCCGGAAGTGGTGGCAGCGGCCAAACAGTTTTTACCGGAACTTAGCTGCGGTTTTTCCGACCCCCGGCTTATCATTCATCATACTGACGGCATCAAGTATATCGCTGCTTCTAAAGCTGAATACGACCTTATCATCATCGATTCCTCCGATCCCGTCGGCCCGGCCACCGGTTTATTCCAAGCCCAGTTTTATGCCAGCGCTGCCCGAGCCTTGAAAGACGATGGTGTGTTTGTAGCCCAGACGGAATCTCCCTGGCTTAAGTTTGCAATCCCGCTACCGGAAATTTATCGAAGCATTAAGGCAGCCTTTCCCATCACCCGGATGTATCTGTGCACCATCCCAACTTATCCTTGTGGTCTCTGGAGTTTTACCTTCGGTTCCAAAGTCCACGATCCCCTGGCGGTAAATCCGGATAAAATTACCGATCTTGGTTACCGTTATTATAATAGCGCTATTCACCATGCTTCCTTTGCTTTGCCCCAATTTCTCCGGAATCTTTTACCCGAGACGGGTCAGCCATGAAACCAAATGAAATGCAGTCCAGTCAGTTTTTGGGCTCCCGTTCCCGGCCGGAGGAAAATTGCTTCTGCCTGCTCGGGGTGCCGTTGGACATTACCGCCAGTTTTCGTCCCGGTACCCGCCGGGGACCGCAGGCAATTCGGCAGGCTTCTTGGACACTGGAAGAGTTCAGTTTGTACCAAGAGCGCCATTTGAAAGAAGTTCACTTTTGTGACCTCGGTGACCTGTCCTTGCCCACAGCCGGGCTTCAAAGCAGCCTTGCCATAATTCAAACAGCGGTGGAAGAACTAGTTCAAACCGACCTTAAACCTTTTATCCTGGGCGGCGAACATCTGCTGACCTTGCCTGTGGTTAAGGCCCTGACTTCCGTTTACGGTAGCGGTTTAATAGTATTGCAATTTGACGCCCATGCTGACCTCCGGGACCAATATGAAGGTGAAGCCTTGTCCCATGCCACAGTTATGCGCCGACTGGCGGAACTGATAACGCCGGGCCAAATTTATCAATTTGGCATTCGCTCCGCCACTGTAGACGAGCTTGCATATGCCCGCCGCCATACTAATTTTTATCCTTTTCAAGTGCTGGAGCCGCTGGCCCGGGTTTTACCTTCATTACAAAACCGACCCCTTTACGTCAGTATCGATATCGATGTATTCGATCCCGCCTTTGCCCCTGGTGTGGGTACGCCAGAGCCAGGCGGCGTGACTGTGGCCACCCTGCTGGCGGCGTTGAAGCTGTTACGAGGGCATAACATCGTCGGAGTTGACATAGTTGAAGCCTGCCCGCCATTTGATCTCAGTGAGCGCACGGCTGTTTTGGCAGCCCTGTTGGTACGGGAGCTCCTCCTATTGGCAGACTGATTTTTTCTCGGCAGGAAAAATGCGTCAGACGGCGAATATATACTCCATAACTCGGTGGCTAAAACGGCCGTAGCCGGCTAAGGCTAATCAGGGTGATTTAGCTACTGCCGGAGGTGAGGTTGACGAAAATCGAACATTTACCAGTGCCGTCCTGGGCACTGACAAAACGTTTCTTATCCCGGCAGCGCTATACCTTGGCCGGGGCGGCCTTGCTGCTGGTGCTGCTGATGCTGTTGCTGTGGCAGCGAACTGCTTGGGAAGTGTGCCTGGATAATGAGACTATTGCCTACACCTTGGATCGGGATCAAGTACAGAGCTTAGCCCGCGGTATTCTGGCAGCCGATGGCAGGCTGGAAGAGAGCAATGCGAATTTAAGCTTCCACGAAGTTAAGCGGTCTGCAGTCGAACTGACTACATATGAAGAACTTAAAGACCGGCTGACCTGCGCCTTGCTCCAGCAGCAACCAGGCTGGAGCGTCCAAGTGGGCGGGCGCGATATTATTACCCTGTCCAGCCAAGAAGAAGCCGAGGCAGTGTTGGCACAAGTATTAACTTATTTTCCCCCGGAAGACGGGGCTCAACTAAAAAAAGCCCGGATTAAGGAAAAAACCCATATTGCGCCCTGTATTGCGAGGAAGACAACTTTCATTTCCGTGGCTGAGGCAGTGGCTTATTTGATCCGTGGCACCAACGAAACCAGGGACTATAAGGTGAAATCAGGGGACAGCCTCTGGTCCATTGCCGTTGCCCACGATATGGATGTGGATGATATTAAGGCTGCGAACCCTGGCATTAGCGAAAACCTACAGATCGATCAAGAACTGAGTCTGGTGGTGCCGACGCCCTATCTAAACGTGGTATGTGAAGAAGAAAAGACGGTGCTGGAACCAATTCCGTTCGAGACCAATACCGTTCGCGATCACCATTTATACACCTACGAACGAAGAGTACGCGTGGCAGGTAAGCGGGGCAGCAGGCGCGTCACTTACAACATTGTTAAAGAGAACGGGGAGATAGTGGAAAAAAACATCATTAACGAAGAAAT
>DATERQ010000065.1:0-10292 GCA_035271345.1 bacterium
AACTTTTAGCCTGTTTATAAACCTCTTTTGGCTTAGTCGGGCCATCCACTAGCGCTACCAGAAGGAAATCTTTGGCTTCATCTAATGCGCTTTTTTCTTCCTCAAGGGGAGCTGGGGCCAGCGCACCCTCTGCCGTCAAGCTGCTTAGTCCTGTCCACCAAAATTCACCGTCTAGGATTTCAAAACCAAGAGCAGCACCCATAGGGGCCAGGCTGCTTTTTATTTGAATAAGCGCCCGCTTTTCGGGGTTCTCCGGGTCTTGTCCAACCAATAGCACCGAACGGGCCGCCGCTGTAAAGTCAATGCTTCCCAAGCCTCGATACATAGCCCGGTTCGTTTGTCCTTTAGCTAGGTGTCTAATCAGCAGCACTGCCACCTTGTGCTCTTCAGCTATAGTAGCCAGATTAGAGAGGATCGGCCTAACTTCATTCGCTCTGTGCATGTCAGTCTTGGCACCCAAATACGCTTGGAGAGGGTCAACTATTAAAAGTCTTGGCTTATATGTTTTTAACGTCTCCTCTAATATTGGGATATCTTCAAGGGTTACGCCTTCGCGCTGTTCTTCGCCTGTTGCTGGGTCCACGCAAACCTTACCGGCTAAGGCTATTACCTTGTTTGGGTCAGCGCCCACCTTGTCAAGCCGGGGCCGCAATGTGTCACCTAAGCCATCTTCTGCCGACATATAGATTACATGGGCCGGTTCTTGCCTTTTGTCGGCATCAGGTATGCCATTGCTAGGCTCCGGGAAGGGGTCTCCCTTGGTTACGTTAGCCGCTATCTGTAAGGCCGCCCACGTCTTACCTACACCTGGATCACCTTCTAAAAGAGTTAGTTTGCCAAGTGGCAGGTATGGCTCCCATAGCCAAGAGACTTCTTCAGGCTCTACGTCACCAAGGCAAATCGCAAGGGGGCTTGGTTTATCGGCCTGTCCTTCTACCGGGGCTGCCGCCGCTAGCTCTAGCAGCTCGTCCTTGGTGCCGCCGTTTGCTAACCAATCGCTAACGTCTCCTTTGTCTGCCAGGCCGGGCAGCTCCAGCACCTTAACGCTCTTCGCCTTGCCCTTAAGGGATCGGGCCACTTGTCGGGTATGTTGCCGGCCTGGTTCGTCGTTATCGGGTAATAGCACCGCATTAGCACCCTTTAAGCTGTCGCTATACCAAGGCCGCCATTTACCGGCTCCCATAGGGTTACAGGTTGCAGTCAGTCCTAGCGCTATCAGGTTGTTAACGTCTTTTTCACCTTCGGGAACGAACACGGTCTCACCGGCTTCCACGGCCTTTATTACTTCCGGTAGCCGATACAGCACCGGCCTTATACCGCCTAGGCCGTTTACCCAGCCGCCGTTGTTATCAGGTCGTTGCTGAAAAAATTTCTTGTCGGGGGTTCGCACCACTCGAAACAGCAGCTCACCGCTCGCGTCTTTATAGTTATAATACGTGTTCCGGTCTGTGCTACCTATGGACTGTGGCCGGGGAGGAAACAAGTCGGTCATTTCTAGGCCAATCGCCTTAACTATCTCCTGGGGGCTACATCCAGCAAAACAGTTAAGCAATACGCGCCCGCCTCTTCCTTCGTCCACGCGAAGGGAAGGGTCGCGGTCAGCATGGGCCGGGCAGCAAGCTTGCCACCCGTTGCCCACTTTTTTGACTTTTTGTAAACGTGAAAGAATGTTTTGTAGAGCTGGGTTCATTATGCGCTCACCTCTTGCCGCCGTGCTATTACCTCGTCTATCCGTCTAAGCCGCAACTGTAGCCAGTCCGCAGCCGAAATACAGTCGCTACCAATGGGAATCCAAACCGGGCTTTCTGGGTCGACATTTATCAGCGCCGCCTTAACGCGCTCCCGCTCCCGCCAAAGCTCAAACTCGGTCATATCGTCCAGGTCTAAGCAGTTCAAACGCCAGAAGTCGTCGATACTTCGTATAGGATCGGGTAGGGGATAGGGCCGGTAACATATTGTCGTCTTTCCTTTTATTCTTAATTTTGGTATAATCATATTGAAGGACGCCGCTCCTTTCTTCGGTCGCCGGCTATGCAGGGCCGGCTTTATTTTTGCCCAATTGCAGCACTTTGGCAGCGCAGCGCCCAAACACCGCGCCGCTAGTGGCTTTATGCCATCCCACTTGATTGGCTGTCACGTGTCGCTGTTTCCAGCCAGCGAAAAAAGGCCTGCTTAGGCACCACAATTCGCCTTGGTGAAACTTTCAGCGCCGGAAATCCGGGCTGCCGCGCCAACTCGTAAGCTGCTCGTAGATGAATCCCAAGTAGCGCAGCCACCTCCGCTATAGAAAAAACAACCGGCTCCGTAGCCGGTTTTCTTGAAACAGTCATGCTGTTTTACCTCCTTATATTAGTCAACGGGCTGCTCGGCTTGATCGTGCAGCCACTCAATAAAATGATCCCTTGGTATTACCAACCGCTTTTTCCCCACTCTTGCCGCCGGAAACCCCTTTTTCTTCGCTAACTTATATGCCAGCCGCCTTGAAATCCCTAGCACCTCTGCCACTTCGTCCACCGATAACGTCAGGGGTAAATCTTTATATGTCTGGGTCACGTTCTCACCTCCTTAACGAATTTTGGGCATAAAAAAACCGGCCTTTCAGCCGGTCATGTTTTTGCTTATTCTGTTGTTAGTTCTCTAAATGGTGAAACAGTTTCCACCACTCAGCGAATGTCTCCGGGTCATCTGCTTCTTTTATAATCGTAGGGTTCAGCACTTCCAAGAAGTGAAACTTGTTTTCGAATTCCTTTCGCTGGTTATAGTCCTGCAACCTCCATTTATCGCTAACCGGATCATAGTCAATATAGCCAGTCTTGAAAGTCTCAAGGCGAATTTCTCGCTCTCCCTCAGGAGAAAATTCTTTTCGATAATCCTTCCAGTATACAGTACGAATAGGCATGTGTAGTCCAAGGGCTTTAGCATAAAAGAGTAGCCAAACTTCTGCTGCATAGTTGTCCGGGCAATCTCGCACACTTCGCCAAAATGCTTCTATATTTTCCGTGCAGGCCAGCGCCCGGATGTTTGCCACCTGCTCAATACTACGCCATGGCCTTAGCTTTCTTATTAGCGTTTCGCTTGCGTAAAGCTCCGCTGGAGCATCTTTCCTGTAAAACGCATTGGCACCGGGGCCGCGCTTGCCACCGCTATAATAGGGTTGTGTAACGAGGCCGGCCTCCCGTCGTCTTTGTATTGTCTTTTTAGTAATCTTAAACCCAAGTTTAGCACACTCATTAACCACGTCTGCCGGTCTCAGGCTATACTCATGAAGGCCGCCAAACTGTAAGCCACCAAAATATATAGCCGCGCCTTTGTTGTTCATCTGCTTTACCGCATTGAAGGGGGTCAAATCCCTCACGCCGTAGCTGTTGCGTGTATCCATTTTTAGAGACACTCCTCCCGCCGTAAATGGACAATCGGTGGCGCCGCCGTCCATTTATAGTATACAGTGGTATTTTGTGCATGTCAAGCAATAACAGGGTCTTAGACTCGTTCTTTTATATACATGTGATAGAGGCCTTCGCGCCCGGTGGGGTAGTAAATTAGCCTTCAAACACGCCAAAAGCTAACTGACAGAACCGACAAAACCCTTTTGTCAGTTTTGGCACCTCTGTTTCTAGGCTTTCTCACCCTAGAATTTAGGGCCGGCAGCTTATGGTAGCACTTCCCTGAGATGTCCAGTCCTCTCGGTAGCGGTAAGATTCGCTGCAGTTCTCGCTGCCATTCCGCTGCAAATCAGACTTAAAAAGACAAAACTAGCCGAAACAACCGGGGAATATGTATAATCAAAAAGGGCCGGAAACCCTCGCCAAATGGGCCTTTCCCACACTAGACTAAATTAGGCGAAACATAAATTACGTGACTCTTAATCAGGGTGTCGCAGGTTCGATCCCTGCATGGCCCACCAGTTACTGAGTATGAAGCTGCGCACCTATGCGCAGTTCTTTCTTTTCATTTCATTAAAAGGTTTTCCCGGTCTATGTCGAACTAGTAATTGGGTGGGTGCCAGTTACCGCGAGGTGGTAAGGTGACTACAAGTACGGAAATCGATGAGCTACGTTTAAAATTGCACAGGTTGGCCGGGGAAGCGGAGGAATTCGACGGGAAAAAGATCCCGTTTTCTGATCTGTTTTCGGAAGACTTTATGAAAACGTATACCACTTTCTCTTCGTTTGAAGAGCTGCTGCAAGCAGGAAACTACATTGTTGATTCAGCGGCTGATTTTGAAACCATACAAGGTGATCGCTTTGACGGCTACCTCCGATCCACCACGAAGTTCAACTCTTGGCTGGAAATGCTGGCGGGGGCTTCTAAAAGGTGGATTAGAACAAAGCTCTTTTAACCAAAATTCAAGTTGCTGGCACCCTCCCCTATTAATTTGCCGGCGATTCTTCGGTAAGTAAATAACAAGGAAATAACGGGTAAGGGCATGTCACCTTGGTTTAGGAAAAAATAATTGGTGGCACGCCCTTCATTTTGCTGGTTCACTATCTATTGGCAAATAATTCTGCTAGGGGCTTAGCATCCATATTGTTCCTGAACAATTTCCAGCAGCCCCAGCCGGGCCAAAATATCTACCGGGACTAGGAAAGTAGCTGTTACCACCCCTGGGGCCCGCCCTATTTCAATGGACCCAGTTATGGTGGAACGGTTTTTCACTTCATTAACATCCATTTCCAGCAAGCCGGCCGCACGTTCCAGGGCATTATCGATGGCTAGATTGAGATTCTCTCCGGTTCCGACAAAGGACAAGGGTAGTGATTGTTCCGGCTCCTTGACACCCCATTTGTCCACTTCCCTGGCTACTACTCTCTGCTCTGCTACAGTGAGGGGCCGGGCCAAAATGGGCAGGTCTTCCAGCAAGGGGAGCAAGATGGGGCCTTCATTCCCCAATCCTTTGATGACGCTCACCTGCAAGATAACTGTTGCAGCAACGTCCACAGTATGGCCGGCGATTTCACCGCCACCTTGCATGGCATGAGCATCGCCCACATAAATACCCCCACCAACTGCTTTGACGGGGCAAATAACAATGCTACCGGGGCGGACCCAGTTAATGTCCATATGTCCGTCCGTACGCAACAGCAACTGTTCCGGCGTCAGCGCATAAGGGTGGGGCGCATCGATGAGGAAGCTGCCGAAGTCGCCTGCATTATGGGAATCAGGGCATTTAACCCCGGGCATTGTCCCCAATTGCCCCAAAAATGGCCTTAGTCGAGCAGCAACCCCGGTCAAATCGGCTGGTGCCAGAGTCACAGAAGGGTGCTGAATGGAGTTAGCGGGAATATGCATGAAATTGTGACCGTCAGCAGCTATTGCCTCCGCCTTCGCTGCTGGAACCGTAATTCCAACCCGTTTCCCATCGTCAAATACCATGGTATAGCCGTGGGCAAAATTAAATGTTGACACCGGGGACCCGCAATTCTGACAACGGATGGCATCAGGGCCGACGCCTTGGATTTCACTCTCAGGCCATCTTTGCCCACAGGACTCACATTTACTAGCCACAAAAGGATCCCCTTCATATCGGTCAGGATGGGCAAAGTCCACCCCGGAAGCTGCTGCTTTACTGGTGATCTCCACTGATTTTATCCGTACCACAATGGCATCGCCCACTTCGGCCCCTTCCACAAAGACCGGTTTGGTCACTTCATGGCCGCCCCTTAAGGCGGGGGTTATCATGGGGCCCCAACACCCCGGCGCTGTATTGGCGACAATGTAGCCGCCGTCTTTCACCGGCCCCAGCATAGGCCGTTTCGGATCCAAAATCCCATTCGTGTATTCCGCAACGCATACTGTTGCCGCCGCTTTCATCGCCCATACCTCCTCTCATTCATTACAGCCTCAAGCCAACATCGATCCGGATCTTAGACTGACTTAAGCCCTTAGCCTTTTGCCCCCACGAAGCCAGCGGCCCTCCCTTCAGACAGCAGAATTTGTTCCCTGGTAGCAGCAGCAAGAATAATTACAGCCTAGCCCCAAACCCTGTTATCTGCCAATTCCCCCTCTCCCCAATCTTCGCCCGCGTCAGTCTATTAATTATAACCGGCCCACGCTAACTTGTAAAGTTAAAGCAAATGCCAGCGCCAGTAGGATTGAAATCCAATCATGACAATTGACAAAGAAAAACCCCCTTGCCGACTCGGCTTGGAGGTAAATGGGGCTGAAATCACTATTATTATGGAGTATCCCCTTCTTCTTGTCGGCTAGTTGTGGTCCGACACCCGGCATTTTTTTATGTTAAACTGCAATTTATGATGGAAAAATTCCGTCTCCACTTCCTATGCTATTTCTATTATATTATCGCAAATCCGGTTCATTCCATCGGGAGATCGGGGAAGTTGCTATTTTTGCCCATAGCGCTGAGCTAAATCTTTTGCTTCCTGTTCAACAATTTCTAGCGGTAGCACCACTGGTTGCCCGATTAAATGCGAGAAAACATAGGTTTTGGCACTCGCCTCCAGAAATTCGGCCCGATCAAAGGCTTGGGCCAAATCTTCTCCGGTGCAGACGGCGCCGTGGTTGGCCAGCAGAACTCCACTGCGCAATCCCAGGGCCTTCACAGCATTTTGGGCTAATGCGATAGTGCCAATACTGGCATATTCCGCCGTCTTAATACCGCCGCCAAAGGCAGCAACAAAAGTATCCAATACTGGGGGGAAATCCTGCCTAGTAGCAGCAATGGTAGTGGAGAAGACGGCATGGGTGTGCATTATCGCTTTCACATCGGCCCGGGCCCGATAGATCAGCCGGTGTAGATGTTGCTCGATGGACGGTTTGCGCTTACCGGCTAATTTCCGGCCTGAAAGGCTCACCATCACAATATCATCAGGTTGAATCTTATAATAAGGGATGCCACTGGGGGTAATGAGGAAAGCATCCTGCTCCGGCACCCTGGCGCTGATGTTGCCTCCGGTACCGGTTACCAAGCCCCGACTCACCAGCAACCTGCCGTAGCGGATAATTTCCGCCACCAACTTACCCTCGCTCTCTGGCACCCTATTCGCTGGCATAATCATCGAAATATCCCTGGACCAAGACTATCGGCGTGCCCTTGTCTCCACTGCCACTGGTCAAATCACATAAACTCCCCAGCAAATCCGTCAGGCGCCGCGGCGTCGTGCCAACAGACCGCGTTGCTTGCTTACGGTCGTTCTTTTTTTCTTTCAACCTCTGCTTAAGCGCTTCCTTTACTTCATCAGATTTGAGGCTAGCCAATTCGTTATCGGCAATATATTTGAGTTTTATTTCATGCGAAGTCCCTTCCAGTCCTTTAGTATAAGCAGGAGATACCACTGGATCGGCCAGCTCCCAAATCTGTCCTTGTGGATCTTTGAAGGCTCCATCGCCGTAAACCATTACTTCCACTTCTTTGCCCGTTTCCTCTTTAAGGATTGCCTGGACTTCGTCGACAATACGCTGACAAGCGCGAGGAAAAAGCTTAACCGTATTATCGGTCGCCAAGTTGGAGCCCAGAAGGCCAAATTCGGGGCTGTAACCGCTGCCGTTCACCGGCGCGGTTAAAATATCCTCCAGACCTAAAACTATCTTCGCCCCAGCCTGGCGCAAAACTCTCTTGGTCCGTTCTCGTCCATGCACATTAGCCACTAAAACTTCACGACTGAAGTTCAAAGCCACCCTGGGGTCATTGGCAAAATAAATAGCCATATTGTTGGCAGGGGCCAACTCCTTATACATACGCACATAATCCAATCCAGTAAAAGGATGCCTCACATCAGGGCCGAAAATATTCCGGTATTCATCTTCGGTCAGTACATCAATATATGGATTTAAACCGGCTTTTTCCATCACATCCACATCCATCAGTGAGTTTCCCATTTCATCAGTGGGATAACTTAATAGCAAGTGAACATTGTTACCGCTGGCGGCGATTCCTTTCAAGATGGGAGCAAACCGATTCCGGCTGAGGATAGGAAAAACCACTGCCATCTCCCCGCCCTTGAACTTTTCTTTTATGTCTGAACTAATATCCCGGGTGGATACATAGTTTCCTTGAGCCCGGGCCACCAAGGACTCGGTTACGCCAATGACAGCTCTGTCCCTGAGGCAAAAGTTCTCTGCTTCCACAAATCGCAACACCGATTCCACTATCACTGCCACCACATCGTCCCCTTCTTGTACGATGGGGGCGCGAATCCCGATGGCAACGGTACCTATTGTTCTAGCCATATCCTAACCTCCTCGGTTATCCCCCTCTAATTCGGGGACCAGAAGCCGCCCCTATATGAATACCCCTCCAATTAAAATAGTATATCAGACTGGCAAGAAAAAATCTCTAAAATATTCTTGGAGTCCGATCTTAGACTCTAGATTGCTCCTTATAAATATGATACCATATGATAAACATGAACGGATACAGGTAAGAACAATAGTTGACAATAGGTCACAAGGAGGTTTTAAACAATGGGCTTTTGGAATCAAATCAAACAGCAAGCTAGCGTGTTAAAAGAGAAAACCGCCGATAAAACCCGGGAGTGGCAGTTACAAAACCAAATCAACGATATTCGGAACCAAATCCAGGCCAAGCATAATACCCTCGGTATAAAGGTATATGAGATGTACAAGGAAGACCGGGGCGACTATGACAGCCTGGTACCACTTTGCGAGGAAATAGATGTTTTATTCGGCAAGATTTCCGAACTTGAAGAGCAAATCGAAGAGCTGAAAATTAAGGCCGGCACCTGCCCCCACTGTCAACATTTGAACACGCCTGATGCCCGTTTTTGTGCGAACTGTGGGAAACCCCTGGCGGAAGCCGATGACGACAAAGCAGCGCCAGAGCCGGAACAAGAGCCTACACCGGCGGTCTGCCCTGCTTGCCAGGCCGAGCTGGCAGACGAAGCCAAGTTTTGCCCCCATTGCGGCCACCAAATACAATAAGCGACGGCTATAACCATTAACAGCATGATAAAGTCCCTGCTCCTGGGCAGGGACTTTCGTTTTTACAACTAAGCGCCGCTATTCGGTTTCACTTTACCTTAGGGCATACATTCCAGTCTGCCGTCAGAAGCCAAAAGATAAATTGATTCATACTGGACACCGTCGGCGGCCAACAAAAGCTGAAGCTGTTTCGGCTCCAGGCCGTCCACTTTAGCGGCCAACCCACAGCTAGCACTTATTTGCCGGGGAACCGGCATCAGTTGGAAAGATAATTTTCTAGCCTTGGAATCCCGTTCAAACTTAAGTGCTTGGTGCGTAGATGGAAATGTCACCACCAACTGAGCACCGAAATTAGCATCTTCGTCCATAAGATCGCCTCCGATTAAAGCCAATGCCGACGCCTGATGAGCAAATTATAATCGGGTTTTGCCGCCAAAAGCAAGTTGCTGCCTGGATAGGCCTTCGTGTTTGCCCCCTGGCAGCATTGATAATAGCCATCAACAACTAACAGCTTGGTGGCAGCGACGTATCTTGACTGCCTGTTGCCCAAATGGGATACTTGCAGTGGCCATTATAAGCCCACTGCAGCGCACCCTGATTGCAAAGAGGGAGGATGATTCCGATTAGAACAAAAAAAGTCTTTCTGGATAATGCCGCCACCTCCTACCCCAAGCCAACCACCGTTCTTAAGGCCATCAACCATTACTTATCTGAAGTGGGAGCCAGTCCCGGTCGCGGCGGCTATAACCTAAGCCTGAACGCGGGGCGCATTGTGTTCGAAACCCGGGAAGCTGTGCGGGCGCTTTTCAATGCCCCGGCGGCGGAGCAAGTTATTTTCACCCTCAATGTCACCCATGCCCTTAATATGGCACTGCAAGGGCTGCTCAAACCCGGCGATCACGTTATTACCACCAGTATGGAACACAACTCCGTCATCCGTCCACTGCGAGCCCTGGAAAAAAAGCGCTCGCTGAAAATTACCATTGTCCCTTGCCACCGGGACGGTTCCTTGGACCCGAAATTAATTGCAACTGCCTTGCGCCCCAGCACCAGGCTCATTATTTTTACCCACGCTTCCAATGTCAGCGGCACCCTTATGCCAGTGGCCGCTATTGCAGCCATAGCCCGCAAGGCCGGCGTTTTAATTGCGGTGGATAGCGCCCAAACGGCCGGTGTAGTACCGCTAGATTTTCAAGGCCAGCAGTTGGATGTGTTGGCCTTCACCGGCCACAAAAGCCTATACGGCCCTCCCGGAACTGGCGGTCTGGTGATAAGCAGCCGGGTAGCAGAACAAATGGAGCCTTTACTCTATGGCGGCACCGGTAGCAAATCGGAACTGCAATACCAGCCTGACTTTTTACCGGATAAATTTGAAGCCGGCACCATCAATACCT
>DATERQ010000066.1:0-7520 GCA_035271345.1 bacterium
ATATCTGTCAGAGCCAGTAACCCCCGCCCGTCACTTCTTGGGATCAATAACAAATGATTGGCCGGCACTGTTTCCCCGTTTTGAATATCACGGCCACCAGTCAAGTCCGCTAACCCCCCTTGCGGGGTTGTCACAGCCACCGCCTGGCCGCCTCTAAGGACCATTTCAGTACCGGCTTCCCCTCTTACGACAGCCCCCTGGTCCAGCTCCAACACTTGCAGGGATATCAAACTGTCAACATAACTTTTGGCTACCAGAGGATCCTGCTCTGAACCGGGATCTAGGCCGGAGGCAGCCCCAGCGGTGGGTAACATCGCCAGCCCCACCGCCATCATTAGCACCAATCCAAACGGCAACCATCTATTGGGTTTCATTTGTCGTTCCCCCTTTTCTATAATTTTAACTTTAAATAAGCGGCTATAAACTGATCGATATTGCCGTCCATAACAGCATGCGCATTTCCCACTTGTTCCCCGGTCCGGTGATCTTTCACAAGCGTATAAGGGTCAAATACATAAGATCGGATCTGGCTACCCCAAGCAATTTCCCGCTGTTGCCCTCGCAATGCTGCCAGCCTTTCTTCTTCTTCCTTGCTTTTTAAGTCAAACAGTTTAGCCGACAAAATACGCATGGCCGTCATCCGGTTTGAATGCTGGGAGCGCTCGTTCTGGCAGGTAACCACAATCCCGGTGGGTAAATGGGTAATGCGCACTGCCGAGTCGGTCTTATTCACATGTTGCCCTCCGGCTCCTCCTGCTCGGAAAGTGTCAATTTTCAAATCGTCAGTCCTAATTTCCACCTGCACATTATCGTCCACTTCCGGAATCACATCTACCGATGAAAAAGATGTATGCCGGCGTCCGCTGGCATCGAACGGAGAATGCCGCACCAGCCGATGTACTCCCCGTTCTCCTTTAAGATAGCCATAGGCATTGGGACCTTCCACTAAAAAGGTGGCGCTTTTCACTCCAGCTTCATCTCCCGGCAATAGGTCCCACAGCTCCACCTGGTAACCGCTTTTTTCCGCCCAGCGCGTATACATCCTTAGTAGCATGCTAACCCAATCTTGGGCTTCAGTACCGCCGGCTCCGGCGTGGAGTGAAACAATGGCATTGCTCCGGTCATGGGGCCCGGCTAACAAGGCTGCCAATTCCAGTTCTTCGAATTTTTGCTGTAGTAACTTTAGCCCTGTCTCCACTTCGTTAGCAGTATCAATATCCTTTGCTTCAGCCCCCAGTTGGCAAAGAACCAACAAGTCCTCAACTTCCTTCTCCAGCACAGTAAATTGCTGTATTTCGTCCTTTAAACCGGTCAGCTCCGGAACAACTCGTTCTGCCGCCTGCGGTTGATCCCAAAAACCCGGCTCCGACATCAGCTCTTCCAATTCCCTAATCCGGTTCTTTTTTGCTGCAAGGTCAAAGAGAGACCCCCATTTCCTTTATTCGTTCCACCAGCCCTGCCGTCTCCCGGCACAGCTCTTCATATACAATCATCCCATCACCCCTTTACACAGATAGCCGCCATCTGCCAAAAACTGTCATTCCGTTCACGGAGTGCTAATAATCCTTCCTACTTAGCTCTATTTTTCCCGTGCTGTCCCACACTTTGCTTCCACCCAAATTCTGTCACGGTCATTGTAACGGCCATTTCCTACCCCAGAGCGAGCCAAGCCCGTTCGTTCTTATTTTCCACAGCACCGTTTATATTTCAACCCGCTGCCGCACGGGCAGGGATCATTGCGCCCAATTTTTTTCCCCTTCCGTCGATACGGTTGCCGTGGCTTTTCCCCGGCAGCACTGCTTCCATCAGCCGTCGGCCTCTGGACCACAGTTCGCCGCTGTGGTAGCTTAGCCTGTAACTGAATTTTATACAAATAGCGCACCGTATCCTCTTGGATCCTGGCCACCATCCCCTGGAACATCTCATGGGCTTCCATTTTGTATTCAATTAGCGGATCCTGCTGTCCGTAGGCCCGCAACCCAATACCTTCCCGCAACTCATCCATGGCATCCAAATGTTCCATCCATTTATTGTCCACAACTTGCAACAGCACGACCCGTTCCAGCTCTCGCATCGGGTCAGCCCCTATGTCAGCCTCTCGCTGTTTATATAAAGCCTCTGCTTTTTCTTCCAACCAGTTTTGCAGCTCTTCCCGGTTTTTCCCGCCCAAATCAGACTCGTTTATTGTCTGCGGTGGGAAAAATACTTGTTCCAGCATTGTTAGCAATGCTTTCAAATCCCATTCTTCCGGCAGAACATTGTCGCTACAATAAACAGCCAACAAATCAGCCAACACCGACCTAACCATGTCCAAAATAGTATCCCGATGGTTCTTCTGGGTTAGCACTTGTTTCCGCTGTTGATAAATAACCTCCCGCTGCCTGTTCATCACATCGTCATATTCCAGCAGCTGTTTTCTAATATCAAAGTTCCGTCCTTCAAGCCGGCGCTGGGCATTTTCCACCGCCCTGGAGAGCAATTTATGCTCAATGGGTTGATCTTCTTCCAATCCCAGGCGCTCCATCATGCCAGAGATGCTTTCTCCGCCAAATAATCGCAGCAGATCGTCTTCCAGGGATAAATAAAAGCGTGATGATCCCGGGTCCCCCTGGCGTCCACTGCGCCCGCGAAGCTGATTGTCAATGCGCCGGGCTTCGTGACGTTCAGTGCCGATAATGTGCAGTCCTCCCCCTGCCACCACCTGTTCATGCTCTTTCCGGCACTGTTGCGCCATCTCTGCCAGCAAGACTTGGTCCGGCTCCACTTCTACCCCATCTTCATTAGGCTGCCGACGTTTTTGTTCTTCTTTAGTTAAAAACTCCGGATTGCCCCCCAACAAAATATCTGTTCCCCGGCCTGCCATGTTGGTGGCAATAGTCACAGTACCCACCCGGCCCGCTTGGGCTACAATTTCCGCTTCGCGCTCATGATATTTAGCATTCAACACCTGATGTCTTATCCCTCGTTGTTTTAACAGACGACTAAGCTGTTCGGATTTATCTATGGATACCGTCCCCACCAATACCGGTTGCCCCCGCTGGTGGCAATTCACAATTTCCTCCAGCACCGCCTTAAATTTTCCCGCCTCAGTTTTATAAATCACATCGGGATGATCTACCCTTATCATCGGCTCGTGGGTGGGGATCACCACCACATCCAGCCCATAAATATTGCGGAATTCATCTTCTTCTGTCGCCGCTGTGCCCGTCATCCCCGCCAACTTTTTATACATCCGGAAGAAATTTTGGAATGTAATCCGAGCCAAGGTCTGGCTTTCTGTTTCAATTCTTACTCCTTCCTTAGCTTCAATGGCTTGATGTAGCCCATCGCTGTAGCGGCGCCCGAACATAAGCCGTCCGGTGAAATCATCCACAATAATAACCTGCCCATCCTTTACCACATAATCATAATCCCGCTGCATCAATTCGCGGGCTCGCAGCGCTTGCATCAGATAATGGGACAAGTCATCGCCATCGCTGGCTGCATATAAGTTTTCCACGCCCAGCAGCCGTTCCACCTTGGCCACTCCTTGTTCCGTGGGAGCCACCGTGCGCGCCTTTTCATCCACTTCATAATCTTGACCCTGCTTGAGCTGCGGCACCAGACGGGCGAACTTATAATACAATTCCGTGGGTTGTTCCACCTGTCCTGAAATAATCAGTGGCGTTCTGGCTTCATCAATCAAAATACTGTCCACTTCATCGATAATGGCATAATTAAATGGCCGTTGCACCATCTGTTCCGCCTGCAACACCATATTGTCCCGCAAATAGTCAAAGCCAAATTCATTGTTGGTGCCGTAGGTAATATCAGCGGCATAGGCTGCCTGCCGAGTGCCAAAGTCCAATCCATGGACTATCAGCCCCACCGACAAGCCCAAGAACTTATAAATGGCCCCCATCCACTCACTATCGCGTTTCGCTAGATAATCATTTACCGTAACAATATGCACCCCTTGGCCTGAAAGCGCATTCAAATAAGCCGGCAGCGTTGCCGCCAGCGTCTTACCTTCACCGGTTTTCATCTCAGCGATGCGTCCCTGATGCAGCACAATGCCACCCATAATTTGCTCGTCGTAATGCCGTTGTCCCAGCGTCCGCCGTGAAGCCTCGCGTACTACCGCAAAAGCCTCAGGCAATAGAGCGGTCAAGGTTTCCCCTGCTGCCAGGCGCCCCTTAAGTTCCACTGTTTTTGCCCTCAGCTTCTCATCGGAAAGCCCCTTCATCACGCCTTCCCATTCATTCACCAGCCGCACATGACGGCTCAGTCGTTTAAGCTCTCGCTCATTATCATTAAAGATGTTCTTCAAAAACCCCAGCATCAAGACACCTTCCCTCCGTCGAGCCGCCGTGACAAAATTACCCGCCTCTCCATTCTAGCATTTACCGCCCCACTACACAATAGGGGCAAAGAAGGCACATCTAAAAGCCGCCACCGGCATCCCGGTAGCGGCTTAGCACTGGCAATCCTATAATACGGGCTCGATCAACCCATAATTGCCATCCTTCCGTACATAAACCACATTCATTTCTTCGGTGTCTGCATTGCAAAAAACAAAGAAATCGTGACTGAGCAAGTTCATCTGTAAAATTGCTTCCTCCACCGGCATCGGCTTTACCGGGAACCGCTTCGTTCGAACCAACCGCGGCCCCACCTCTGCTTCCTTCCGCAGCGCTGGCTGCGCCACAGCATCCAACACACTGCCTTCTTTTTTTCGCCGAGCCAATCGGGTCTTATATTTTTGGGCCTGCTTCTCCAGCTTATCCATTACCATATCTATCGATGCATACATATCCTCGCTGGATACCTCGCCCCTCAGCAATCGGCCACCTCCCACAGGCACCGTAACCTCCACAATGTGGCGCTCTCGTTCCACCGACAGCCTAACCACCGCTTCAGCCACACCATCTAGGAGCTTGGCTAGCTTGCCAATTTTCTTTTCCACATACTCGCGCAGGGCAGGGGTAACATCAATGTTCTTGCCGCGGATAATAATCCTCACATTAACCACACCTTTCCACATCAACCCTTACAATTATTATTCCCTGCCCAGTAACAAAATCCTTCCTTCTTGTTTAAACTTGCTATCCAGCCCCTTTGATATTGTCATGCTGAGCGCAGCAAAAGATCGCTCCCTCTTACATTCACTTCGCTTGGCCTTGCCCATCCAAACCTGTCATTCCGGTCCCTTAATTCGGTCATGCTGAGCGCAGCGAAGCATCTTTCCTGCTTACATCCACTTAACATTGTCATCCCGAGCCCAGCAAGGGGTCTTTCCTCCGTACCTTCACCCCGCCTACAAAATCTTACTCAAAAATGCCTGCGTCCGTGGGTTCTGCGGCCGCAAAAATAAATCTTCAGGACACCCCTCCTCCACAATCTTCCCCTCATCCATAAACAACACCCTGCTCCCCACCTCCCGGGCAAAGCCCATCTCGTGGCTCACTACCACCATGGTCATGCCTTCCCGGGCCAAATCTTTCATCACATCCAGCACCTCACCGATCATCTCCGGATCCAACGCCGATGTCGGTTCATCGAACAGCATCACCTTTGGTTGCATAGCCAAAGCTCGTGCAATCGCTACCCGTTGCTGTTGCCCCCCCGACAGTTGCCGCGGATAGGCCGCCGCTTTATCCGACAACCCCACCTTAGCCAACAGTTCTCCGGCAATTCCTTTTGCATCGGCCTCGCTCAACCCTCGCACTTGTTTCGGGGCCAAAGTAATGTTTTCCGTAACATTCATGTGGGGAAATAAATTGAAGGACTGAAATACCATTCCCACATCCTTACGGACCCGGTTAATGTTGGTTGCTGAGTGATTGAGCTTAATCCCACCCACGATAATTTCCCCGGCCGTGGGCTCCTCCAAATAATTTATGCAACGAAGCAAAGTACTCTTACCCGACCCCGATGGCCCGATAATAACCACTACTTCGCCTGGCTTCACCTTATCAGTAACCCCTTTTAACACATGAAGCTGTCCAAAGTGTTTATGCACATTATTCAGTTCAATCACCTTTCGCCAACCCCCTTTCCGCCTGCCGAACCACCAGCGATAGTGGCAAGGTTAATGCTAAATAAAGCAGGCCCGACGTTACGTAAATGGGCAACGCATAGCCGCCCTTTCTTCCCACCATCAAACCGGCATAGCGCATGACTTCCGGCACCGCAATTACCGCCATCAATGAAGAATCTTTAAGAAGCATAATAAATTCGTTTCCCAGCGGCGGCATAATATTCCGAAAGGCCTGTGGGAGCACAACATAACGCATCCCTTGCCACCAACTCATGCCCAACGATCTGGCAGCTTCCATCTGGCCCCGATCAATGGATTGAATTCCGCCTCGTACTACTTCCGATACATAGGCACCGCTGTTAATACTGTAAGTTACCCAGCCGGCCACCATCGGTGGGAGATGAATCCCAATTTCCGGCAGAGCATAATAGACTAGAAACAACTGCACCATCAGCGGCGTACCTCTAATCACCTCCACATAAATTGTAGTGATAATATACAGCAGGCGATTGCGCGATAATCGTGCCAGGCCCACCACAGTACCAATAACAAGCCCCGTCAGCACAGAAAAAAAGGTGATTGTCACCGTCACCTTAAGGCCCGATAGCATCAGTGGTAAGACTTCCGGTAGCACCAACCAGTCACTTAATCTCATACAGCCAGTTCCCCTCTCCACTATTAACACGGATTTTGGCGGTCGGCGGTTAATCCGCCGGCCGCCCCATTGTCAACAGCTATTCTTCATCAAACCACTTTTTCACCAGGGCATCGTAGCGACCGTCCCCCCTGATTTCAGCTAAAATTGCATTCACTTTTTCCACCATCTCAATATCGCCTTTCCTAAAGGCAATAGCAGTCAACTCTTTAATAAACGGTTCATCATCAACCAGTTTAACCTTATCACCATGCTCTTTTACATATGGTTTGCCCACCGGTTCATCCACCACCACAGCTTCAATATTGCCATGTTGAAGGTCTAAAAACGCCTGTGGATAATTATCATAACGCTTGATTTCCTTAATGGCAATGGCGTTATTTTCATAGTTTTCCTTGCCATCCTGCATATCGCTGACAAAATCATCAGCCGTTGTTGCTATCTGAACGCCAATGCGTTTATCGGTGAAATCATATTCATCCTCAATCTCATCGTAATCCTTTCGGACCACAATAACTTGCCCCGCTTCAAAGTAAGGATCGGAAAACTCCATTTTCTCCATCCGTGAGGTTTTAATGGTAACCCCGGCGATAACCATATCATATTTATTGACTTCTAACCCGGCAAACAAGGTTTCAAACGAAGTGTCCACCACTTCCATTTCCACCCCAAGCTCTTCGCCGATAATATCAGCCAAATCCTTATCAAAGCCTTCGACTTCACCGGTTTCCGGGCTTATACTTTCAAACGGTGGAAAGGCAGCATTAGTACCCCATTTAAGAACCGTTGGCTCCCCGGCTACCTCGCCGTCCCCATCATCTGCCGCCCCTGGACCACCACCACAGC